>VGZN01000331.1 GCA_016872635.1 Planctomycetota bacterium
CCTATCGTAGCACTGCTGCAGAAAATCCCTAGCGAGTTCCTGCTCACCACTGGTTTGGAGAGGTAGCAATGCGAGGTCGCACTCCTTTTCAGGGAGGTCTGCGAGGCAAGCGATCTCCAGATTGGCTGGGCTAGCTACACCTACAACACTAGTGTGGGATGCGTTGGCATCCGTTGAATCAGCGTCGACTGATGGTGCTTCTTGGATTTGCGAGTGTGCGACGGCTCGAAGCGAATGGTATTGATCTATATACCAAAGTAGCACTTGAGCATTTGCGAATTGGCGTGCGATCGCTTCGGCGGCTTGCCCTCGTCCTGTCGACATAGCGACAACCTCGATTTTCGAAGGATCGCCGAAGGTTTTTCGGGGAGTGTTCAGAAAGTCGCAAGCGATTTCCGCGAGTCGTTTTTCTTCGATTTTGGGTGGCAATCGATAAACGGTTGCCCGGTTTGATGCGGCATCGTTCGATAGCGGTATCGTAGCCGAGACCGGTGCTTCGCTCCCAAATTCCATCGATTCGGCGGATTGGTTGCCGTTTGGTTCGTTGATCATGGAGCACCCAGCAAATGTTTCTTGATGAACAGGATGGTCGCGTAGAACTGGTAGTCCGCGTTGTTCTTTTTTCGGAATCCGTGTCCTTCGTCTGTTGCCATTAGGTACCAAACGGGACCTTTATTGACCTTCACTTTGGCAACAATTTGGTCCGCTTCGCTGAGTGGAACCCGCGGATCGTTGCCGCCTTGTACGACGAAGAGAGGCTTGGTGATTTTCTGAGCGTTATTCAAGGGAGCCATTTTCTCAAAGAACGCAGCCATGTCTGGATTGCGTTCATCACCGTATTCGACACGGCGCAGGTCCCGGCGGTAACTTTCCGTGTTCTTCAAAAAGGTTCCGAAGTGAGAGATCCCAACCACATCGAGCGAGCACGCGATTTTTGCATCGTATTCCACAGCGCATGCTAAGGTCATGTATCCACCGTAGCTTCCGCCGGTGATCATGATTCGGTTTTTATCGAATCGAGAGTCATTTGCAATCCACTCTAAGAGCGCGCCTATATCCTTCACGGAATCGAGGCGTTTAAAGCCGTTGTCGAGTTTTGTGAACGACTTTCCGTAGCCTACGCTACCCCGCACATTGGGATAGATGATGGCGCATCCGAGTTCGTTGATGAAGTAGTTGCTTCGTCCGAGGAAATTCGGTCGTGACTGCCCTTCCGGTCCACCATGAATGTTGATGATTACCGGACGTGGACCGGCGAACGACGATGGGGGTTCGTACAGGAAGCCGCTGATGGAGGTGTTGTCGAACGATTTCCATTCGATCAATTTTGGAACGGCGAGCGATTCGGGTTTCAGTCCCCCCATTTCGCTTTCGGTCCAACGAGTTACCTCGAGAGAGTCTGCTCGAATACTGTAAACATCGGAGGAACTTTGTGCAGAGGTGATCGTAATCGCGAACTCCGAATTATCATTTCGCCATGCTCCGAGGCTGATCACGCCTGTGGGAAGTTTTTCGACACGACGTCGCATGCCCGTGGCTGTGTCGTAAACGTATAGATCGGAGATGCCGGCCCGATTGACGATAAAAGCGATTTGCTTTCGGTCCTCGGATAGCCCCCAGTTTTCAACATCCCAGGGGATATCGCTGGTGATCGAGTCGAGTTTTCCGGTTTCGAGATCCATCTTCGAGAGTTGCTGAAACTCACTACCGCGGTCGGTGGTGACATAGATCGTGCGGCCATCCGCGGAAAAGGCGGCTTCGCCATACGATACCTCATCATCCTGTGGGGTAATTGGGCGAAGGCGTCCATGAGCGATTTCACCGAGATAAAGATTGGATTTGTTGATGGAAAGGGTTTCACGGATCAGCACGTGGACATTATTTTCTGACCAGTCTTGTGCAGACCACCCACCTCCTTTGAGTTCAAAAAGGATCCGATTGCTCGTGGGGTCTTTCGGGTTCAATCCCCAAATGTCTCTATCGGCACCATTGCGTCGAGTGGACGCATAGCAAATCATCGATTTGGAACGATCCCAGACCCAGCCTCCGTTTTGGGAGCGTCCGCCATCGCTGAGCAGTGTAGATTTTCCGGTATCGAGGTCGAAGCGGTATAGCTGAGCGAACTCGTTCCCCCCCACATCTCGCGTGTAGAGAAAGTAGGAGTCATCGTTGGGTGGGTAGGCGGCGGAACCAACAGGTTCATTGAAAAAAGTAAGTTGGTACCTAGCACCGCCGGGCATTGATACGCGGTGGACTTGGTTTGAGTTCGCGAACCTTGTGGAGATCAGAATCCCTCGTTCGTTAGGATGCCACGAAAACATCGAAGCTCCGCGAGCTTCTGTGTATAAGCGAACGGAATCGGCTAACTCGCTGGGGACCTCAGGAAGCCCATCCGTCTTGAGATTATCGCCGGGTCCGATGACCGACGGGGCGGTCGCTGTTTTATTTGGCCCGGCAGTATTGGTCGACTGCGCAAGAATACATGTGCCAAGGAAGTTTAGTGAAAACGCAGATGCAAGCCCGACGTGGACAATCGAGGAAATGGGTTTCATAAGTCGTAGCACCATGGATTCGAAAAAGATTAGATTCGTAGGAGATCAACGGGATACGTTTCGAATCCATTCGAAGAAAAAACCGACTGAGAGAGCGAAAAATCGCTCGCTCAGTCGGTATTAAGTCCTATTCACCAGAGGCGAGTCTGGCATTGGTACCTGTGGGGTTGGCCCGTAGGATTTGCCCGTGGGATTACGTAGAGTACTAGTCTACTGCCACCTCGAGCACTTAGCGACGGTCGCCTCGATCGCCGCCGCGACCTCCGCGAGAGCGTCCGCCACCGCCACCACCGCTACCGCCACGGCCGCCGCGACGTCGGAAGCCACCACCGCCACCGCTACCGCCGCGATCATCGCCACCGCGAGGCCGTCGTTCGCCGCGGTCGCCACCACGGTCACCGCCACGATCGCCCACTCGTTCGGAACGTTCGCCACCTTCTTCATCACCCACAAACTCGTCGTCGAGCGGGGCTTCTTCGTCGGTCGCTAGATCGTCTTCGATCCCAAGCTCTTCGAGGGCTCGGCGTCGTGAGAGTTTAACGCGATCATGGTCATCGATGTCGATAACGAGAACCTTCATCGGATCCCCGACTCGGCAAACCGCATCGACGCTGGCAACGTAACCGTTGGACAGTTCGCTGATGTGGCAAAGCCCATCTTTTCCAGGGAGGATTTCAACGAAAGCGCCGAAGTCACGAATGCTTGTGACCACGCCATCGTAAATCTTGCCGATTTGTACCGTTGCCGTGCATGCTTCGACGCGGCTGAGGGCTGCCCGTGCTGCATCGGCATCGGAGCTTGCTACGGTTACATTGCCTTCGTCGTCTACATCGATCGTCGCTCCCGTGTCCTCTTGAATCGAACGGATGTTCTTTCCACCAGGGCCGATGAGCAAACCGATCTTGTCCGGATCGATCTTGGTACGGAGCAATCGTGGTGCATAGCGACTGATTTCGCTACGGGGACGAGGGATGCACGTGAGCATTTTGCGCAGGATTTCCATCCGGGCTTCGCGAGCTTGTTTCAACGACGCGCGAATAATTTCCTCACTGATACCATCGATCTTAAGATCGAGTTGAATACCGGTGATTCCGTTCTGGGTACCGGCGATCTTAAAGTCCATGTCGCCGTGATGGTCTTCATCACCGAGGATGTCGGTGAGGAGTACGAACCGATCATCCTTATCGCGAACCAATCCGATGCTTATACCAGCGACGGGGTTGGTGATAGGAACGCCAGCAGCCATCAAGCCTAAGCAACCGCCGCAAACGCTGGCCATCGAGGAGGAGCCGTTGCTTTCGAGGATGTCGCTGATCAAGCGGATGGTGTATGGGAAGTCATCAGGATCTGGAAGAACTGGTTCGAGAGATCGCTCGGCGAGCATTCCGTGTCCGATTTCACGCCGTCCAGGGCCGCGGTTGGGTTTGCACTCGCCGACGGAGAATGGAGGGAAGTTGTAGTCGAGCATGAACTTCTTGCTGTACTCGTCCATCAATCCATCGACACGCTGTTCGTCTCGGTTAGTGCCAAGGGTCACCGTGATGAAGGCTTGGGTCTCACCACGTTGGAACAGAGCTGTTCCGTGGGTACGCGGGAGCAAGTCGGTTTCGCAGTGAATGTTTCGAAGGCTTGTTGTGTCTCGACCATCGCTTCGAGTGCCGGCCATGATCAAATCGCGAACAACTCGATTCTCGAGGGTGTGCCATGCGCGACCGAATACGTTCGGGCAAAGTGCACCTTCAGCGGTTGGATCGGGAATCGTCTCCGCTTTCGCAAGATCACGCAGAGCTGAGCATGCTTCGTTGCGAGCTTGTTTACCCTCTGTTTGCTTTGCGGCTCGGAAGCGATCGTAGTACTTGTCTTTGAGTTGCTCGATCAACGCCGAATCATCCGGCGACACGAACTGAACCTTGGCCGGCTTGATCTTCTCAAGCAATTCTTTCTGTAGGTTGATCACTTCGCGACAAACTCCATGAGCGAACTTGATCGCTTCCACCATGTCCGATTCGGAGATTTCATGGCAGAAACCCTCGATCATGACCACTTCTCGTTCGTTTGCCGAGACAATCATGTCGAGATCGCTTTCGTCCAATTGGCTTACTGTGGGGAATGCCAACAGCTTTCCTTCGACGCGACCGATTCGAACCGACGCGATTGGGCCTTGGAATGGTAATGTGCTTACCAGCAACGCGCAGGCCGCACCGTTCATCGCCAGAACGTCGGCGTCATTCTGAGTATCGCTACTTAGTACCATCGACTGAATTTGGACTTCGTCGATAAATCCTTCCGGGAACAATGGACGGATAGGGCGGTCGACCAGTCGGCTGGTAAGCGTCTCTTTGGTCGTCGGACGCCCTTCACGCTTGAGAAAGCCACCTGGAAATTTACCAGCTGCTGCAAATCGCTCGCGGTAATCGCAGGTTAACGGGAAAAAATCGGTACCTGGCCGAGATGGGCCGGATGTCGCAGCATTGAGGACTACAGTGTCCCCATACTGGCATAGCACGGCACTCGTCGCCTGCTTGGCCAACTGGCCTGTTTCGAAAGACAATACAGAGTCACCAATTTGTTTTTCAACTCGAATCTTCACGACAATTTCAATCCTTAATCACAACGACACAACAAAAAGAGAACCACTTGAAAGGATCGGCTATTCCCAAAAGCCAAAAAAGAGAAAAGGAATGGCTGCGACGGTCAAACCAAGGTCGCGTGCCCGCAATCCAACAACTAATAAAAACCAACAATCCAATTCAACAATCACAAGCTACCCACATGGGCCACAGCGGCAAGCTCGGCTGATTCTGGGCGGCCTCGGGCTTCATGCCAACTTGAGAAACTCCAAACTCCCGCGCTCGCAATTACAGTCCACAACCCAACAACCGAAATACGCTCTAAAACAACTTGCGGCGTCCTAGCTCCCCGGACAGCCTTGATCAATATTGGTCGCTAGTTCCCCTGTGACACGCAAGTCCGTTCAACAAATGCCGGACAACCCTTCGCCAAGGAAACTCGGGCTGAGCGAAGGAATTTCCGATACCAAAACCGTTAGGACCCTCGAGTACAATCTCGCAACGACCAGCTCGTTCTGGGCAACCACCAAAGCTCGCTGCATATCGATCGAGTCAACTGAAGTCGCCTCCACCAAACACTGCGCTCATCATTTTTGATTCAGCGTCCAGGCAACAACAAAACAGGGCTGGCACCTGCGTACCAGCCCGTCAAATCCCACTGAGCTACTTACGAATATTCAACTTCGTGATCAGCTCGAGATAACGCTGAGGCTCATGCTTTCGCACGTAATCCAGCAAACTTCGTCGCTTGCTGACCATCTTCAATAGCCCTCGTCGGCTCGAGTAATCTCGAACCGCAGACCGCATATGCTCGGTCATGCTATTGATG
>VGZN01000332.1 GCA_016872635.1 Planctomycetota bacterium
GATTACGCAAACATCGTCGGCTACGTGATCGGCGGCGGTCTTCTCATCGCTGCTGGAGTAATCACCAACTTTTCGATGGGATCGCTCGTTCTGTTCGTCTTGTTCGTTACCCACGCACTCGTCGGATCGGTTGAACTCGGTACTGACTCGTGGATTCAGAACATCACTGGCAACTTGTTCACCTCCGAAGAAGGCAAATACCTCTTCCTATGGACATCGGCCATCATGTTTGGTCTCCGATTCTGTGCACACTGGATCGAGAACACCTTGAAACTCAAGCCAATCGCTTTGCTCCTGGCTTGTTCGGTGATCGCTTGTATCGGTTTGAATCTCGCGAGCGGGATGCAATCCTTCGGAATGGCTCTGATCGCTCTCGGCATCTACGCCGTTGGTAAAACCTTCTTCTGGCCGACCATGTTGGCCGTTGTTGGTGACCGCTATCCAAAATCCGGTGCCGTCGCCATGTCGATCATGGGTGGTATCGGAATGCTTTCCGCCGGTTTGATCGGTGGCCCGGGCCTCGGATACTGCAAAGACCGTTTTGCGGGTGAAGAACTCCGAAGAGTCGATGCCTCTCTAGCTGAAAAGTACAAGGCTGAAACGCCGAGCACGTTCTTGAACATTCCTGCGACCGAAGTTTTCGGTCTCAACGGCAAAGCGACTGAGGACGCACGCAAGGTTAGCAAAGATGCTCGTAGCCTCGAACAACAAAGCTTGGTAACCGCCAGCGAAACTGGTGACCGAACGACGTTGCGTGTCGATTCGTTCATACCTGCTACCATGGCCCTGATCTATCTCGGACTGATGCTTTACTACAAGAGCATCGGAGGCTACCGTCCACTTCGAATCGACGAAGAACAAGTTTAAAGATCCGCGAATCTCGGATCTGCAAGCGGCAAAAGCTTTGTGGATCCGGATCCGTTGCTATACTCGACGCGAGGCGACCTCACTTTGGTTGCCTCGCGTTTTTTCATTGGTAGCCTATCGATGCACTCCGAATTGAATCTTCTCAAATCATGGGGTTGGTCGGACCAATCGTCGTCTCCTCCGATCGCGGCATATATCCATATCCCTTTCTGCCGTCATCGTTGCGGGTACTGCAATTTTTCTCTCTTGGCAAACCGCGATGACCTCTTCGAGCGATTCCTCGACGGTCTCGCCATCGAACTGTGCGAACTGCAAAAACCACGCCCCGTGGAGACACTCTTTCTCGGCGGTGGAACTCCATCGATACTTCCCACATCCCTTATGCGGAAACTTCTCGAATTGCTCCGCCATTGGCTACCACTGTCACAAGACGGAGAGTGGTCCATCGAAGCCAACCCGCTCGACATCCATCAGGACTCGCTCCGACTGTGGAAGGATTTTGGGATCAACCGTATCAGCATCGGGGGCCAATCCTTCCACCCAGCAAAACTGAAGCGACTCGAGCGCGATCACTCTCCAGACGAACTCAAGCATGCGATCGATGTGGCCCGATCGTTGATGGACTCCGTATCGCTCGATCTGATCTTTGCGGCCCCCGATGAAACTCCAGAACTCTGGCGCAACGACCTGCGACAGGCTATCCAATCCGGAGCGAACCATCTCTCTACCTACGGATTGACCTACGAAAAAGGAGCTCGCTTCTGGGGAGAACGGGAACGACAAATCATTAAGCCTGTCGACGAGGATTCGGAACTAGAGATGTACCTCGATGCAATCGATACCCTCACTAGTAATGGTTTCACGCATTACGAAATTTCGAATTTCGCCCGGCCCGATCACGCATGCCGCCACAATCAAGCGTACTGGAATGGGGATTCCTGGTGGGCGTTCGGCCCGAGTGCTGCTAGGTATATAGGCGGTGTTCGTAGTGTAAACCACCGAGGTACTCTCGAGTACCTTCGTCGGCTCGAATCAGATTGCTCGCCCGTCGTTGAACGCGAGGAACTTACCTTGGACCAGCAATGGCGAGAACGCTTCGTTTTCGGGATGCGTCAACTGCGGGGTGTCGCTTGGAAAACTTGGCAAACGCACGTCCCAGAATTTGTTCGTGCATCGATCGATGCGAAAATCGCGGAGCATATCGAGCACGGATGGCTGCAGGAGATCGAAGATCATGTACGATTGACTCGCAAAGGGCTCGTCGTCAGCGACAGCCTCTGGCCTGAATATCTTGACTAAAAAGCTTCCACCTGTTCAGCAATCCATCCCACCATGCCGGCCTTGGAAAAAACCTCGAATGAAGCGATTGCACACGTGTGGTGCGATGTGGGTGGTACGTTTACGGATTGCTTCGTCGTCACATGCGATGGTGACGTACGACGGACGAAAGTCTTATCCCACGGTCGAGTTCCAGGTCGTGTCGCCCGTTGGATCAACAAGGACCGATTTTGCGATCCCCTTCGACGTACCGACCCAGCCGAATTTTGGAACGGTTGCTCCATGCGTTGGGTCGATCGCAATGGTATGACCCTTGGAATCAGCCAGTGCATTCATTTCGATGCAATTAACGCTACTCTGACGTTCCAATCGGTTCCTAACGCTACTTTTGATCCAACCGCCAATGCCGGCGTTGACGGGTACGAACTTTGTCCGGAGCTCGAAGCACCTATCTTGGCAGCGAGGCTTCTCCTGGAAATACCATTGCGAGAATCCCTTCCAAACATCGAGATGCGGCTGGGTACTACAAGGGCTACCAATGCATTGCTAACCCGCACCGGCGCGCGCACAGCATTTGTTACAACAGCCGGATTCGCCGACTTATTGGCCATCGCATACCAAGAACGTCCAGAACTCTTCGCGATTCATGTTGTCAAACGCGAACCACTCTACGAATCGGTTGTGGAAATTCGTGAACGGCTCAACGCACAAGGAGAGGTCTTGCAAGCGATCGACTCTGCCGATGCTCGAATTCAGTTGCAACAACTCTACGATCAAGGCGTCCGTTCGCTCGCGATCTGCTTGCTTCACTCCTGGTGTAACCCGGTCCACGAACAACTCATTGCCCGAATTGCAGGAGAGATTGGCTTTGAATGCATTCGAATAAGCAGCGAGGTTGCCCCGGTGATTAAAGCCGTCTCGCGCGGCGAGACCGCGGTTGTCGACGCGTACCTTACCCCGATCGTTCAGGAATACTTGTGCCAAGTCCAAAATCAACTGAGTTCCAACGCCTCCTCGCCACTGCGAATCATGACCAGTAGCGGTGGACTGGTCAGCAGCAGCGAAGCGAGCGGAAGGGAACTGGTCTTGTCCGGTCCTGCGGGTGGGGCCGTCGCGCTTCAATCGATTTCGAATCGCTTTGGCGCACCCAAGCTGATCGGGCTCGATATGGGAGGAACATCCACCGATGTTTGCCGTATCGATGGCCGACTCCAAATCGAACATGAATCGATCAAGGCCGGTGTTCGGATGATGGTCTCCACCCTCGCAATCCAGACCGTGGCGGCGGGTGGAGGGAGTGTCTGTTGGTTCGATGGAGTGCAATTGCGAGTTGGTCCGCAGAGCGCCGGGTCCAACCCCGGTCCGGCGTGCTATGGGCGAGGCGGCCCGCTTACGCTCACCGATCTGAATCTCCTTCAAGGCCGCATCGATCCGTCTCGATTCCCCATCCCATTGACTCCCGAAGCATCGCTGCAACGCGTGGAGGAACTGCACTCGCAGATTGTTCAAGTTCCAATCTTCAAGTCGATGGAGGTTGAAGGCTTGATTGCCGGCTTACGCCGAATTGCCAACGAACAAATGGCTTCCGCCGTCCGAGCAATCTCGATCGAACAAGGAGCAGATCCTCGCGAACATGCGCTCGCAGGATTCGGCGGGGCTGCCGGCCAACATATCTGCGAAATCGCAGAACTACTCGGAATGGACCGAATTGTCGATCATCCAGACGCTGGTTTGCTAAGCGCTTTAGGAATAGGACTTGCGAGAATCCAGCGTCGTAAAAACAGTCCAATCTACCGAAACTTGAACCGAATTAAATTCAATGAGCTCATCGCTGCCCACGAATCGCTGCGCGACGAAATCGCTGGGGAACTCAACCGTGAAGGCTTAGCGGAATCACAGATGAATTGGTGGTCGGAAGTCGAACTGAGATACGTAGGGACGCAGGGGACATTGTTGATTCCATGGAAGGAGCCAGACAAAGACTCTCTCGCGACGTGGACTGCGTGGTCTGCTGCTTTCGAATCGGCTCATCAGCAGCGGTTCGGGTACACAAGGTCAGGTCATCCCTTAGAATTGGTCAGCCTATGGATCGAGGGCTCTTCGGCTGGACGGAATCTCGAGGATATTCCAACTGCCAACGCCGAAACGTATTCGCAAAATCCATTCGATCATCGATCCGTCGAAGAAAGCCGCATGGTTTCCAACCAGCGTTGGCACACCATCGAAAAGCTTGATCGCTCTGCCTGTAAACCTGGTTCGACAATTCCTGGTCCAGCCCTCATTCAGTCCAACGGATCCACCACGATCATCGATCTGGGCTGGCAAGCCTCGGTAGAACTCGACGGTACATTGATCCTGTCGAAAAAATCCCAAAGCTTAGAAACACAAAACAGGCTCATTGCTCCAACTCAGCAAACTGAACTCAACCCCGACCACGGAGAGGCCGAGATCGATCCGGTACTCCGCGAAGTCCTCGCGCAGCGCATCGCAGCGATCGCGGATCAAATGGGAATCGTACTCGAGCAAACAGCGATCAGCGTGAACGTTAAACAACGCCGTGATTTCAGCTGCGCGGTCTTCGATGCCAACGGAGAGTTGATTGCGAATGCCCCCCACGTCCCCGTGCACTTGGGTGCGATGAGCCGAACAGTGAAGGGAATGATTCTCGAATTCCCCGCGATGAAACCCGGGGACTGCTATGTCACCAACGATCCCTATCGGGGTGGCTCTCACTTGCCTGATGTTACAGTAGTGTCTCCGGTTTTTGCTGCAGATGCCGATTTCAGCAAACCTGATTTTTTTGTTGCATCTCGCGCGCACCATGCGGAGATCGGAGGTATCGCCCCTGGTTCCATGGCCCCTACCTCTACGCGACTGGGCGAGGAAGGGGTTATCCTACCGCCAATGAGACTGCTCGATGGTGGAATCGATCGCTCCCAGGACGTCGATCGCATGCTGCGCACCGCAACCTATCCATCACGCAATGTAAGCGAAAACATGGCGGATCTGGCAGCGCAACAAGCCGCCAATATGCGAGGGGCTGTTGCCATGAAGGAACTCGCCGACCAGATTGGTTGCGATCGGCTACAACGTTACCTCGAATCGATTCTCAGTGCGGCCGAAACCAAGACACGTCTTTGGATCCAATCGCTGGAAAACCGTGAGTATCGCTGGTCGGATTCTATGGACGACGGAACCGTGATCGCCGTCTCTATCCGCAAAGAACACGATGGCCTGCGCGAACGGTTACGAATCGACTTTGAAGGCACAGGTGCTGAGAGTCGAGGAAATCTGAATGCAAACCCTGGAATTGTAACCGCCGCCGTGCTGTATGTAGTGCGATGCGCGATCGCGGACACGATGCCACTCAACTCTGGCGTTCTTCGCGCGATTGAACTCGATATCCCTCCAGGTATCTTAAACCCGCGAACTTCAGGTCCCATCGAAGATTGGCCCGCAGTGGCAGGTGGGAACGTGGAAACCAGCCAACGTGTCGTCGATTGCTTGCTCGGAGCTCTTGAACTCGCAGCCGCCAGCCAAGGCACCATGAACAACTTTTTGTTCGGAAACAGTACCTTTGGATATTACGAAACCATCGGGGGTGGAACCGGTGGGTCCCCCCTAGGTCCCGGAGCTGATGCGGTTCACTCCCACATGACGAACACTCGCTTGACCGACGTTGAAGTCCTCGAAAGCCGATATCCAGTCCGAGTGATGGAGTTTTCTATTCGCCGCGGAAGTGGTGGTATCGGTGCGCATCGAGGGGGCGATGGAATGATCCGTGAACTCATTGCCCTCCAAC
>VGZN01000333.1 GCA_016872635.1 Planctomycetota bacterium
ATTCCGACTTCGCACCATCGCCACATTCATTGGCATAACCTTAATCACGACGATCGTCTTCGCGTCGGTGAGGATGATTGTGCGACTTTCTAAATTACCATCCCAGCGGGTAGCTGCAGCGAAGCAAGCGTATGAAGAGATTTTGGCAAAACCGATTCTAAAAAACTCGATCGGACTGGAGCTAAAGCTAATCCCCCCAGGATCGTTCACTATGGGAACTGTCGGGGGTGTGATTCAAAAAGGAAACCCAGAGTCGCCCCACATTGTTGCAATCAGAGACGCGTTTTATATTGGTATCTACGAGGTAACCCAATCTCAATATGAGCAAGTTACGGGAACAAACCCGAGCGAATTTGTGACCGGCGACCATCCCATTTCCAATGTTACATGGACGGATGCGCAGAAGTTCTGCGAACTACTTTCGGGACGCGCTGCCGAAAAAGCTGCGAAACGCTCATATCGACTACCGACCGAAGCGGAGTGGGAATACGCTTGCCGATCAGGAACGTCGAGTGCATTCAGTTTTGGAAAAGAAGACCTACTCATTGACGACTACGCGTGGTACTCCGGTAATTCCCAGGGTATGAACCACCCAACGGGCCAGAAGAAACCAAACGCATGGGGCTTATTCGACATGCACGGCAATGTTCTGGAATGGTGCGAGGATCTTTTTGCGGAGTATCCATCCGCTGGGCCGGTTCCTGCGCCCAAACACCGACTTGACATTCGCGTCCTCCGCGGTGGCAGTTCCAATCTCGAAAGCATCAAATGTCGCTCCGCTATCCGCAGTGCAGAGAATCCGACACTTCGCTCTAACTTCATCGGGTTTCGTGTCGCAATGACTACTGGAACGTAAGTTCATTCGAAATGCTCATCAAGGAACATCATGGAATACTTCATCCTCCGCAATGGCAAACCCAAGGGGCCTTTTACACGGAGTCAAATAGAGGCAGGGATCAAGCAAGGCAAGCTGCGCGACACCGATTTCATTTCGACTGCATCGAATGGTCCATGGAAGACAATCAAGCAATCATTTTTTGTAGACTCAGTCGAGTCGAAACGATCACCTTTTGATTCATCGGTTGGCAACTTCGATGCGCAGCAATCGCTCCAATGGGACAATCATAAAACGGATGCAGATTCGGTGATCGAGAACCCGCCGAGCCTGCCGGTGTCAGCTAGCGAGAAATGCTCGCGATTACCGCCAACGATCGACCTCGGAATCGATTCCTTGATCCCACCACCCCTTGAACGCATTGCAGAGACTGTAGCTTCCGGCCCAAACGAACTTCATAAGACCCTCTCTTGTTCTACGCGATCAGTGCACAAGAGCGATAGAACGGTTCCGTGGATGCTCGGGATCATTGCGTCAGGGGCCGTGCTCCTCGCATTGCTCAGCAACCTATTTTCCGTTCCTCGTAACTCACCTTTTGGTTCCGTAGCAAGTCCATTTGTACCCATCCAGCGAGTTAAGCAAAGCGAGGTGGACTCGGTCCTCATCCAGACGGAAACCGATGACATATCTAGCAAAAACGTTAACCAACAAATCGCATGCTACAGTCGCGGTGCGATGAAAATGGCTTCGCTAGTAGCATTGTCCTACGGTGCCGATTCCTCCGCGATTGAAAAAACGTTGCATGAAATCAAAATCGACGAGATCGGAGCAACGACCGTCTTCCAGCAGAAGGTCGTTTACTTTCAAGGGATGATGAAGTTCTTGGCAATTGCTTCACGCTCGGCTGGTTCGCCTGAGTTCAAAATTGAATCAGCCCTTTCCCAGGTTCGCGTCGCCGAAATCGGAAGCAAAACGGTTCATCAACAGTGCGTTAGCTATTCTAAAGGATGCCTGAAACTGGTCGAACTGATCGCGATCCAGGAAAGTGCATCTCAGGATCAGATCCAATTGATCCAATCCTCAGTGAGTAAAAGCGATATTACTGCCGACACTGTTTATCAACAACAAGTCGCTCAACTGACGGGTCTCTGCAAAATGCTCGTAATCGCAGCGAAATCGCGTGGGGTCGAAAGCTCAAAAACGAGCGGTGCTCTACTGGAAATCGAACGTGCTGACATAAGTGCAAAAACGGTCTTCCAACAGGAGGTGAATCGACTAATTGTAATAATGAAATTATTGGGAAGCTTGGCAGTAGGGAGGTGAATTGAGGACTGAGTAAACACCTCGGTTCAGCGTTGATTTTTCATTGCATCCATTCCACGAAATGATCTCATCGAAAAAAGGGTTCCATCTAACATTTATGGAATCCCGATAACGCTCAAATTCCTTGCGCTTTGCAGCTCCCCACGGACGCGGATCCGTTTCTCAAGGGGTACAACGATAGAATCTCCTTCTCGACAAAACGCGGCCCATTTTTCCTCAAAAGGCATCGGGAAAAAATCACCACCTGTGGCACCAAACCTGTCCTCGGGCAGCCTGACCCATCCGCCCGAAAGATCAATGATAATTGGGTTGTATGGAACTAACAATGACAAAAGAGACTCAGGGTTTTTCAACGACAGTCCCACCACTGCGCGATCTCCCAACGGAGAAAAATCGACATTCACAACAAAAGGTAATTTCCATTCATCGTCGAATGAGTAATCCTGAAATCGATTATTGGCTATAGCTTCGATAGTTCTTAACCTCTGTGAGAGTTGCCTGAGTTTCCAGGATGATGCCTTGAATGAATCGAATTTACCAAGTTGCCACTTTTGAATAAGCGTCCCTTTGGAAAGGTCCCAGTACCTCACTGAACAATCGAACCCGCCTGTCAATAGTTGACCGTTGGTAGGTGAGAATGCGATTGCGCGAATACCCGCCTCGTGGTCATCAAGCACTCGTAGTTCTTTCCCGGATTCAACCTCCCAAAGAATTGCGATTTTGTCTTCCCCACCGGTTGCCGCTGTTAGCCCGTCGCTTGAAACCGCAATACAGTTCACTTCATCCTTGTGTTTTTTGAAAGAGTGAACGATTTTCTTGCTCTTTCGGTCCCATACGTGTGCACTTTTACCTTTTGTCGCAAGGACGTGTTTTTCAGTTACAGCGATTCCTGTAATCTCGTCAAGCGTACCATCCCCAAAAACACCAGACACGGCATTCTTTTGCAAATCCCAAAGGATCACGGCAGTCTGGCTTTCGCTCACAAACTTCGCTGCGAATGCAATACAGGCTGAATCTAACGAGAAAGAAGTTTTCCCCTGGACGACCACATTTGCTGGAGCAACGATACTTGCTGATTCGACACCCTCTGAGACGTCCCAAACACTTAATTTACTACCATCTTTGACGGGACTCGCAACAAACCTCCTGTCGCTAGAGATGGAAAAGCCAACCTCTCCTATGTTACCTTCGCAAACCGACAAAACTTTACCGATTTCTTGTTGTCTCCTTAGGGCTTTCTCGACCGCAATTCGTTTCTCTTTCTCTATGATTCTCGACTGAACGACTTCCTGAGACACACTTTGGCAACACTTCATGAAGGCTTCGTTTAATACAGTTTTCTCCATACGGTAGTTTCTTGGAAGCTCGTTGTTTTCAATAAAATTTTGATATTGCTCATCGTTTAGCTGCATCAGAACGGATTTCGCCTCCTCGACAGATTGCGACCTTTCAATTTCCTTATTTAGCTCTTTGGCTTTATCGATTAATCCATTTGCTACATTCCCACTTTCGATTATTTCCCTGAGGTCTCGAATGGCGATATCAATATTGTTATACTGGATCTCTTTTTCGGCTTTTGCATAAAGCTGCTCAGCCTTTTTGTGGATCTTAGCATTCGCAATCGTATCAATCATTTGCTCAGCTTCATGTTTTTCCGTCGCACCATCGATTGCTAATGCATTTCGAACTAATCTTTCCGCGGTATCAAGATCCCCCTTCTCAAGGGATTGGCTTGCCTCCCTAATACAATCACGAACAGCGGTGTTGGATGTTTCGATTTGATTTTCTAAAGCAAGTTGTTGTTTTTTCGCCTCATCTACAATCGTGAACACTGCGTAAGCACCAATAATCGCTAATATTAAAAAGGCAGCTCCTGCGAGGGCCCAGATCGAGATCGGGGTTTTGTCGGGCGCGTCAAGTGTGCTCGGTATTACTGATGGAAGCGGGGGTGGTTGCTTATTCACAAGGAGACCGGGGATACTTGATGCAACAACCCAATCGATGTCAGCCTCGCGCTTCAATTCTGTCAGAGGAGTAATTTTGCCTTGCTGCACTAGTTGCTTTACAACCTCCATCGTGAATGGCCCATGCTGCTTCCCCCCTTTTCGAACGTACCATAGTGCTGCAACCATTACATCCTCGAATCATCAGGTTCTATGCAATTCATGCCTTCGATCGAAACCCATCACGTGTCTCTCGAATTCACTCGCGTTTCATCTTGGCAAGCGATCGTCTACATCCAATAATGCCAAAACTTTCCGATATTTCTTAATCCACCCTGGCGAGGGGTGGGTGATTAGTGAGCATTCGGGAATTAGCTACCGAGTAATCTTTTGACGAACATCGATTAAGGACGCACTGCCAGCCGCTTTGAAAGCGGAGTCCTCGCAAAGAATCGATCCATGGCTTCAGGCCGTGAACCTACTCGATCCAACGACGGACAATCGTCCAGAGAATCCTTATACGTTGTTGCCAAGCCTCAACGTACCCGGCCTTGAAAGCGAAGCTTCTGACGCGGAAGAAACGCGTAGTGTGACCGATGGTGTTGAAGCGATGCGTGCGTATCAAGATATGATTTACGGGCTCAATATGAACGCAGAGGGTCATCGCGAAAGAGTTCGTGAATCGCTCCTTCGCTACTGCCGCTTGGACACACTCGCCCAAGTGATCATCTGGGAACATTGGCGAACCAGCTGAGGAATTGTTAGGCTTAAGGCTTAAGGCTTAAGGCTTAAGGCTTAAGGCTTAAGGTGTAAGGTGTAAGGTGTAAGGCGACGGGGGGCTTTCGCAAGGTTCCACAAACTCGAACAAGAAGCCACTATCATGATTCCCATCGTTTTTCCCTTCGCGTCTTTGCGTCTTTGCGTGAACCAATCGCCCTGGGCAAGTCGCATCAACCAGGGCTAAGGCCCATCCGGCTAGTCGATCAACGCAGGCGAACTCCATCAGCCGATCGGCCTCAGCCGCGGTTTGCATCCTTCGGACGAGAGCGTGCCTCGCAATGCACGTCCCTCACTTGACCGGCGGACGGCACTCGGAGAGTGCCTGCTACCTTTGAGGACCCACCCATCTTAGTGTACTTCGTCCCTCACTCCCTTCGCGTCTTTGCGTCTTTGCGTGAAACCAATCGCTCTTGGTAAATCGCATCAACCAGGGCTAAGTCCCATCCGTCTAATCGATAGGTGAAAGGTGACCTCCCAGCCGATCGGCCTTAGCCACGGTTTGCGTCCACCGGACGAGAGCATTCCTCGCAATGCACATCACTCACTTGACCGGCGGACGGCACTCGGAGAGTGCCTGCTACCTTTGAAAACCCAACCATCTTAGAGTACTTCGTCCCTCACTCCCTTTGCGTCTTTGCGTCTTTGCGTGAACCAATCGCCCTGGGCAAGTCGCATCAACCACGGCTAAGTCCCAAACGGCTAATCAATAGGTGAAAGGTGACCTCCCAGCCGATCGGCCTTAGCCACGGTTTGCGTCCACCGGACGAGGGTGCATTCCTCGCAATGCACATCACTCACTTGACCGGCGGACGGCACTCGGAGAGTGCCTGCTACCTTTGAAAACCCAACCATCTTAGAGTACTTCGTCCCTCACTCCCTTTGCGTCTTTGCGTCTTTGCGTGAAGCAATCGCCCTGGGCAAGTCGCATCAACCACGGCTAAGTCCCAAACGGCTAATCAATAGGTGAAAGGTGACCTCCCAGCCGATCGGCCTCAGCCGTGGTTTGCATCCATCGGACGAGGGTGCATTCCTCGCAATGCACATCACTC
>VGZN01000334.1 GCA_016872635.1 Planctomycetota bacterium
TTGCAATCCTGATGACAGCCTTGGTTCTTCGCCGATTACTCGTTTACATCACATCTCATTCGTTCGGTGAAACGTCTCGACTACGAATGAGGCAACTCATTGTCGGAACAATGGTTGCATGCCAGACATTATGGTTGATTCGCTTGACGACGGCACTCTCTGCAAATCCTTCGTTAATCGATAACCAATGGGCGTATCAGAGGTCGCAACTAGAACAGACACTACTCAACTCGGAAGGACAGCATCTTGTTGTCGTCCGCTATCATCCCGAACACAACTTACATCATGAATGGGTTTTCAATTCGTACGATCCCGCACGCTCCAGGATCGTCTGGGCGCGTTGGGATGAGAACTTGAACGAGCAACTGATCCACGATTATCCGAACCGCCATAGATGGATCCTGGATGTGCATTCAGTTAAGACAGAACGAGACGCAGTCGAAACGCAAGAGATTATCGGACGGGATTGGTACCGCCTCGCCCCTTGGGGCGACAATGCGATCCAACCAGGAAGCCTCGCCAAAAACGCTTTCTGAATACAATTGTGCTCGACAGCATTGCGAAAAATCTCCCGAGAGGACTCAGATGACTTATCGAGTCGTGCTGCTAGGCCGCGATGCGGTCTTCTTGTCGGTATCAACAGCGACGACGTGATCATCCAATCTCGCTGAATATTCGAGGACGCTTCCCGGTCCAGAGAATGCGACAACTTCGTGATCCCATGCGAGG
The DNA here is from genome assembly GCA_016872635.1 of Planctomycetota bacterium. Taxonomy (GTDB): domain Bacteria; phylum Planctomycetota; class Planctomycetia; order Pirellulales; family Pirellulaceae; genus JBKCUI01. The sequence continues at coordinate 730 of VGZN01000334.1, forward strand.
TCTTTGGACACCATTCTACCGGCATCGAGGTCGAAACGGATCGTACCATTACTGAGCTGCTGAAGCACTTGAGCCTCCTCGGCAGGGTCTGATATCGTCGAGAGTGGTTCACTCCGAACGGAAATAGTTGCGATACCAGCACTCACCTTTTCCAATTTGAATAGCTCGCGGAACTTGAGGAGACGGCTCGATCCATCTTTGCGAGGGATTCTCATTTCGCGTGGGATTTCCCATGTAGCTCCAACAGCAACCTCATTCTCAGGCAACGGGAGCGTCACATCACCCATTCCTAGGTGAGGAGGGTTTTGGGTGTCGCTACGTGCAACAACCATACCGCGGCCATCGATACGAATGGTAGATACAACTTTGCCTACGTTGTCAGCGGCACCAGCGAATTGGACTGGCGGCGGTTCGTCACTCGCCTCCTTCGAACTGTAGCGAATCTCGTTGCCGGCGCCCACTTGCTGGGACATGTCGATTTCATCGATTCGATATTCAAACGTCACGAGATCCCCCTCGACATCGATGACGCGCCAAGACTTCAAAGAAACAGTTCGGGAGGTGGCGTCTTGTTGGACGGAATCGATGCGTGTACCGTTCTTTGAGAGGTAGGTGACTTCGCTGCGAACAACCAATCCCGGTTCGAACTTGTACCGCATCAGAAATGTTTCACCCCCATCTGGAGAAGCTTTCTCGATCAGTTTCTTAGGTTCGATAGGCCGCAACGTCGCTTTGCTTTCAGCGACAGTGGGCTGGTTGTCAGTCGACATTGTGGTCGCTGGACGTTTCGCTGGAGTTGGGGCTTTATCGTTTTCCTTGGAAGTCGGCTTCATTGGAGTCGCCGTTGAATCCTTGGAAGGTATTTTTTCGACTGCGGATCCGCTTACGGATTTCACGGACAAACGTTTTGGTTCAACGAGTTTTTTGGAGGACTCATCGAGGAGGGAACGTGGTTTTGCGGCATCCTTCGTTATTTCCCTTACGGAATCAGAGGTTGACGGTGCCTCCGCGGAATCTCCGCCGGGACTACCGAGAACTAGAGCAGAACCTGTTTCAGAGTCCTTCGCGGCGTCCGATCCTGAGTCTTGGGCGCACGAAGGACGTGGAGCCAACGTGACGAGCAAGCATGCAAGAGTCAGAAAAAAGCGAGCGAGCATCCTAAACACTCCTTGAAAATGAAGTTCCATTCACGGCAAACAACCAAACGCAAGTCCAATGTCGCTTTTGGGGGTTTAGCAAACTTAGGAGATCCACGTCAAGCCCGGATTGCTTGCCTTAACACCTGGCTTCATAGGCATCATAAGAACTAGGAAAAAGGCAAGCCGCAAGCAACCGGACTGGTAGATTGGGCCGAGTCGGCTACGATAAAAGGGACACTTGGAACGCTAGACGCGAGTGCAAGCGTTTTCCGATGCACCTAGAAGTTTCCTGGTCGTTTCCTGGTCGTTTCCTGGTCACCGTTGAGGCAATGCCTCGAACCACACAAAGCAAGCATGTCAGACACATCCCTTCAAACCCGAATCGATACCTTAAAAGCTCGGCTGGTGCCGCTGCGAGGTGGTCTTTGACTACGATCAAAAATCGTCAAAGATCGTAGCGCTCGAAGGTGAGATGGCGGGACCAACATTCTGGGACAATCCCGACAAAGCCCAATCGGTGGTGCAGGAATTGAAGTCCCTCCGGAATGTGGTGGAACCACTTAAGCAGGTGGTTGCGGGATGCGAGGATTTGACCGAGCTACTTGAGATGGCAGAGGACGAGCCCTCGGTGCTTGCCGAGGTGGACGCGGAGCTAAGTAAGCTTGAGCAATCCGTCGAGCAGTTGGAAATCAAGGCCTTGCTAAACGGGGCTAATGACGACTGCGGCGCTATCCTTTCGGTGAATGCCCGCGAAGGTGGTTTGGATGCAAACGACTGGGCAGAAATGCTTTTGGGGATGTACATCGCTTGGGCTCAAAAACATGGTTATACGGTCGAGATGCTCGATCGCTCCGATGACGAAACGGCAGGTATTACCTCTGCGACGATCGCGGTGCGAGGCGATTCTGCTTACGGCTATTTAAAGGGTGAAGAAGGCATACACCGGCTGGTTCGCATCAGCCCTTACAACGCTGAAGGCAAGCGGCAGACTAGCTTTGCTGCAGTCGATGTATCGCCTGAGATCGATGACTCTGTCGATATCGAAATCGCGGAAAAGGATGTTCGCGAGGATGTTTTCCGAGCCTCGGGAGCTGGCGGCCAGCACGTCAACAAAACCAGTTCGGCGATTCGATTGACTCACATGCCGTCAGGAATTGTGGTTCAGTGCCAAAACGAACGGAGCCAGCACAAAAACCGCGCCGCTGCGTGGAAGATGCTACGCTCCCGCTTAGCGAGAGTGGAGGAGATGAAACGCGAAGCCGATCAACTGGCGAAATACCAAAGCAAATCCATTACCGGGTTTGGCTCCCAGATTCGAAACTACTTCCTCCATCCAGACCAACGGGTCAAAGATGCGAGAACTGGATACCAAATGGGCAATTTCCACACAGTGCTCAGCGGTGAGATCCAAGGCTTCCTAGACGCTTTTCTTCGGTACCGCATGGTGAACATGCAAGGCAACGGCTGATGCGTGGCAAAGTGGCAAATCATTCGACGTTATGACGGTTCGCGTGGTGCGTCGAGTCGGTCATTGAAATCCACCCAGTGACCATCGATGTAGCGTTGCTGGGGTAAAAAGCGGGATTTGTAGCTGAGATGCCTATTCCCAGCGACATACATACCAAGATACACAAAGCGACGCTCCGATTTCTCGGCAATTTGAATCTGCTTTAACACGGAGTAGCTTCCGAGTGAAAGCTTCGACTGCTCAGGGTCGAAATACGTATAAACAGCCGAAATTGATTGCTCTCCGCAATCGATGATGGAGACAGCGATCAATTTCTCCTCGCGCCAAAAACTGAGTTCGTAGGACGAAGAGCAGCACGAGTCGATGAGAAACCCTTCGTAGTCGTATTCGGTGTAATCTTGGTCCCCTGCGCCAAGTTCTCGAGAGTTTCTGTGGAGATTGAACAGACTTAATCTATTTCCATCGATCGTCGGCTTATCAATACGCACCTCCACAAGCCGATCCCCACGATTTACGATCCGACGCCAGGAATCAGTCCAACGAAACCGTGTAACGTCTAATCTTGTCGGTTCGCACTGCTGGCAGTTCTGGCAAGCCGTGAAGTAGGCAAATCTCCCCGAGCGACGCAGTCCATGATCCAGCATGTGATCGAACTCAGCTTCCTCCACCAACCGTCCTGGATAGATCAGCGGCATCGTCGCGGTTCGATCCGGCAAATAGGAGCAGGGGTGCTCATTGTCGAGGACATTGAGTACCGGCAAGCTGCTCGGAAGTCGTTTACCAAACGTCTCGTTCATGCGTCAGAGAAACTCAACAGGGTGATTCTTTTGATGAGGCACGTACGCGATGAAAAGAAACCATCGCAAGCTTGGAGCTAGCCCAGTTCTTTCCCCATGGCTATGGCGATAGTTCGACACCGCTTCATCATTTCATCGAACTGTGCAAAGTCCAGGGACTGATAGCCGTCGCTCATCGCTTTTTCGGGATTGGGATGCATTTCTACGATCAAACCATCTGCTCCAGCAGCGACACTTGCAGCGGTCATATCCGTCACCAGGTAAGAATGTCCAGTGCCGTGACTGGGATCCACGATGACAGGCAGGTGGGTCTTTCGGTGCAAATACGGCACGGATGCAAGTGGCAAGGTAAATCGCGTGTGGTTCTCAAAAGTGCGAATACCCCGTTCGCAAAGCATCACATCCGGATTTCCTTCATTAAGGATGTACTCGGCGGCCAGCAACCATTCCTCAATCGTCGCGCTAGGGCCACGCTTTAGGAGAACCGCGCGACCCGATCGACCAACCGCTTCCAAAAGTCGATAGTTTTGCATGTTGCGTGCACCGATCTGGAGCACGTCAGCGTACTTAGCAACCAACGGCACATCCTCGGTGCTCATCACTTCAGTAACAACCGCCAGTCCCGTCTCCTGCCTCGCCAAGTCCAAAAGTTTCAAACCATCCTCTTTCATCCCTTGGAATGAATAAGGGCTCGTACGCGGTTTGAATGCCCCTCCTCGAAGGGCAGTACCACCGGAAGCTTTGACCGCCCTAGCGCAAGCGATAATCTGCTCTTCGTTCTCGACAGAGCATGGTCCCCCCATCACACCAACAACTCCTTTACCAGCCCGGAAACCCAGTGCCTGGACCTGCGTCGGGTCTTGTCGCAATTCCCGCGACGCCATTTTGTACGGGGCCAAAATGGGCAATACTTCCGAGACACCTGGGTAGCTCTCAAACGACTCCACCTTGATTTTGCGTTCGTCACCTACCGCTGCAATTACCGTTCTTTCGGTGCCACGGATTACATGCGCTTTCAGCCCCAGTTCGGTGATCCGGTTGGCAATGGTTTCGATCCGTTCATCGGGAGCACTTTGTTCCATCACAACGATCATAGTATTCAGTTCCTAATCAGATTTCCGTGTGGTTTTTCCGCAGGTCTTCTCCGCCTCGATGGATCGAATCGTCCATCGGGACACTCCAAAAAAAAAGCCTCAAGGTACGGCCCTCGAGGCTTCGTCGGAATTTGTGGGTTACTGACTTACCGCAGTTTCCACTCCATCGCCTCAGGCCATCTGGCAAGAAGCAAAATAAAAGTACGGCAGGGAGTAAAAACGGGTCTCGTAAGTCATCACCTTAGTATGGCCTAGGCTGGGGGGGTTGGCAAGGGTACGGTCGACTGAGAGCCTGCGTCAACAGGATCGCGTCAACAGGATCAGGCCCGTATGGCCTCGCTGCCGATCGCGAGGCCCCTCGGCGAAAGAGCTTTGCAACTCCGGGGTAAAAAATAATTTTAGTGCCAAGTGGTGTTTGGCCTGTGGTTTGCTTCGTATCGCCGCATCGGCAGTTGGACTGCCAACACGACCACATTAGCAGGGGGGAAGACAATGACATTTCGCATGGACAAGTTAACGGTAAAGGCTCAAGAAGCCCTTGTCGGCGCTCAGGCCCTAGCAGCGACCAATGGCAATCCCGAAATGGAGGGGATGCATTTGCTCGCCTCGCTTCTCCAAGACTCCAACGGCGTCGTGGTTCCGCTTTTGAAGAAGATTGGGGCTCCGCTCGACAAAATTCAGTCCACGACCGAATCC
>VGZN01000335.1 GCA_016872635.1 Planctomycetota bacterium
GAAACGGGTGCTGAGTGCCTACGGGCCGATCGAATTGGACTCACTCCGTTGGGCTGTCTTAGCAGAAAAGGATATCGATGAAGCATATGCACCGATTCGCGAATTTGGACGCAAGGTGCTCATCGTTGCCAGCGGAATGGCTTTGCTGGTTTCGCTTCTAGCTATCGTTTGTTCGAGCTTATTGACACGTCCCTTGCGTTTGCTGACCGAGGGAGCAAAACGACTAGGAGCTGGCGATACAGGCGTTCGTGTGAATATTAAGTCGCAAGACGACTTTGGGGAATTAGGGCGTGTCTTCAATGAGATGGCCGACAGTATCAAATCGCAAACGTCGAAGCTGGAGGATCAAGTTCGAGAGAACCAAGAGCTCCTTCTGAGTATCCTTCCCGCGTCGGCGGTGGAACAACGGAAGGAAGGGGACGAGCGAGCGAGCCGGCAGTTTTCGGATGTCTCCGTATTGTTTGCAGAACTCCTGGGATTAGAAGAGTTCAGCGGTAGCGTCGGCGAATCGAAGGCGTTATCGGTGCTGGGGGATCTGATTGCTGCTTTCGACGAAGCGGCACAGAAGCATGGAATCGAAAAAGTTAAAACCATCGGTGGGGCTTACCTTGCTGTATGTGGTTTGTCTGTCAATCGCCCTGACTATGTTCGGCGGATCATTCAATTTGCGCAAGAGATTTCGCGAATCGTATCGATGTTCAATCGGGAGTATCGAGCGGAGTTCAATATCTTGGTTGGGATCAACTCAGGGCCCGTCGTAGGTGGTGTCGTATGTCGCCGCAAGTTCCTTTATGACTTGTGGGGTGATACAGTCACCATCGCCAAGAAATTAGCGGCCGGAAGTGTCGATTCGCAGATCCGGGTTACATCGAATGTACGTGAGCGGATCGGCGATCAAGTTGTGTTTGAAGGGCCGTTCCGGATTGAGGTTTCTGGCAAGCCGCCGATCGATGCGTGGCGTGTGAATGCGTGATTGGTATTGGATCAACAAAGGGTTAGCTTGATAGCAAGATCATGAACGATTTCTTCACATCGCAATTTCCCAATCTTTGGCCCGCCATCGGTCTGGCAATCGGTTTCCCTCTGATTTTGCTAATTCTCAGCGAACTGATTTATTCGTTGGACCGACGGGGAAAACCATTAGCAAGGACCCTTCGGACGTTTCGAAATCTCGTGGTCCCTGCGTTAGCGGTCGTGTTATTCGTCGTTTATCTCGTGAAGTCACCGTCCGAGGGGACACTCGTCCGAGTGGCTGAGACCGCCTTCTGGATTGTGTTGCTCTACGCATTGCTAGGGATTGTGAATGATCTGGTCTTTGGACTGGCTTCACAGAACACATGGTGCGAGCGAGTCCCAAAGTTGTTTCGGGATTTGACACGGGCTGGACTGGTTGCAATCGGCGCGATGGTCATCTGCCACCGTGTCTGGGGTGGGGAACATCAGGGGGCGTTGACGGCGCTTGGGGTCGGGTCGGTCGTCATTGGTTTGGCCCTGCAGGAACCCCTTGGAAACATTGTCTCCGGGCTGATGTTGCTCTTTGAACGACCACTCAATGTTGGCGATTGGGTTACCGCCGACGGCGTTACTGGTAGGGTCGTTGAGATCAATTGGCGTTCGGCGCACATCGAAACGCCAACCCGGGAATTGAGGGTTGTTCGCAATATTTCATTGTACAAGGGTGCCTTGAGCAATCTCTCCCGTCCAACGTTTGTACGTACGGAGGTGATCGAAGTCGGCTTTGGATACAACGATCCACCGAATCGGGTCAAGGAAATAATGCTCGATTTGCTGACCACCACTCCCGGTGTGTTATCGGATCCTGCCCCCGCGGTTCGGACGCTGAACTACGCCGATTTCTCCGTGATCTATCGATTGATTTTTTCTGTGGCACGGCAAGAAGAACTCGCGGTAACCCGGGATCGAATCATGACTCGTTTGTGGTATGCCGCAAAACGAGGAGGACTCACCATCCCCTATCCAATCCAGATGGAGTACAGTCCGAGCGAATCCCCTACACCGGATGCACCAACGCCTCGCGAACTCCTTCGGAATCAACCAAGGTTTCTGCCAGCGATTCGCGACGACAGCAGTGCTCCCCCTCGAACCATCGACTATGCAGCGGGCGAGCCGCTTCATGCACCATCAAGTCGCTTTGAAGGTATCGGTCTCATTCTTACCGGAACTGCGTCGATCTCCACTGCTAACGCAACCGGAGAAAGCGTATGCGTCGGTGAGATGAACGCTGGTGAATGTTTCGGAAGTCACTTTACGGCTGAATCGACCGGGGACGACGTGCAAATTCGTGCGAACTCGGATGTGACGGTGATGCTGTTTGACGATAAGTCGATGGAGTTATTGCTGAACCAGTCCCCCAGTTTGGCTGCGGAGATCGGTGATACGATCGAGAGTCGCCGCCAAGCCATTCTCGCTGCACGCAAAAACGATCCAGCGTAATTCGTTGCGAGCTATTGTCGATGCCAGCTGAAAGCAATTAGCGAATCTTTCTTGATCATGCGAATAGTTCCAAACGAGGTTCGCCTTTACCGTCCTCGGTGACATAAAACGGCCGACGTTCCACATCGAAAACGGTTTTCGGGCTGATCCCAAGTGCGGTCAAAAGGGTCGCATGCAGATCGGTCACGGTGATCGGGTTTTCGATAGCGATGCATGGACGTTCTGGCGCGGTTTTCCCGTAGAGGAACCCTTTCTTCACGCCACCTCCCCACATGACCACGCTGGACCCTGCGGTGAAGTGCCTGTGCAAGCCATAGTGTTTCAGTTCAGTCATCTTGTCGACCTTTTCTGCCTGATCCGCGGCATTCGAGCCAGGTTGGCCTTCCATGATCATGTCGCGACTGAACTCGCTGGCCAGTACAACCAGCGTTCGGTCGAGTAAGCCATGGGATTCCAGATCAAGAATCAACTGGGCGATGGGGCGATCGATTTCGGACTTCATTCGGCGGAGCGTTGTATGGCCTTCGGCGTGGGTATCCCAATGCAGGAACGGCACATATTCGGTGGTGACTTCGACATAGCGAGCGCCAGCTTCCACCAAGCGGCGAGCCAGCAAGCAGCCTCGTCCAAATCGTCCCGTGTCGTATTTTTCGTAGCTTTCCTTTGGCTCCAGGGATATGTCAAAGGCTTCGCGTTCCTTGGATTCGAGCAATCGGTAGGCTCCTTCCATCGAGCGGATCATCGAATCGCGTTGAAAGTCGCTCATATGTTCCCGATCAGGATGGGAATCGGCGAGTTTGCGATAGAAGCGATGCCGATTTTGGAATCGTGGGAGTTCCATACCCTTCGGTGGTCGGACTGAGATCGCGGCTTCTTCCGGGAACGGCAAATTCATCGGAGCGTATTCGCTACCGAAAAAACCTGCCGTTGTGAACGCTTTGAGTTCTTCTTGTTCGCCGACCCCTTCGAGCCTTTGTCCGATGTTGATGAACGGTGGTATCACCGGGTTGTTGGGGCCGAGGACCTTGGCGACCCAGGAACCGATGTGAGGGCACGCAACCGTTTGAGGTGGGACGTAGCCCGTATGCCAATGGTACTGGTGACGCGAATGCAGGATACTCCCAAGATCGGGTTGGATGTGGGAGCGGATGAGCGTTGCTCGATCCATCACTTGGGCAACGTTCTCAAGTCCCTCACTGATCTCGATATTATCCACCGCCGTTCGGATGGAGGGGAATGTACTCAGCACCTGGGCGACCGGTTTACCGACTTCGAAGGGTTCGTAGTACTTGGGGTCGAACGTATCCGGCGCCCCCATGCCCCCGCCCATCCATAGGACGATGATTGCATCCGCTTTTGCTGTCGGTGCAATGATTTTGGTTCCGTCAGGCATGGCGTGAAGGAGTCTCGGTGCTCCCATGCCAAGTGTTGTGGTAGCTGCGAGAGACAAGTGCTTGAGAAACTCGCGCCGCGCATACGACTTGGGGGCATTCGGATCCACTTCAAAGTGTTGCATCATCGGATCGATTCCATCTCGAGGGATTTGAAACGAGGCTAGCGAATGTATTGGAACTCGGGAAGCATGATCAAGCTCCAAAGGAGATCTTCCAGTTCGGGAATTTCTAACGATGGTCCTACCATTTCGTGGATGGTTTTCAGTTCGTCTGGGCGGGGATTTCTGCTCAGAGCGAACAGGAATAGTTGGTCGACCAGGTCCTGACTTGCCGTTGAATCTCCGGCGTTCGCTAACTGCTTGTGCCATCGCACAGCGCCCCGTTGCAGCCATTCTGCTAACGTTTGGCCATTCGACAGATCCATGGCTTCGAGTGTTGTCAATTCGGTTGGTCGCATGCTGACGATCTGGTCACGGTTAGGACGGCCCAGACTTCTCATGAGGAAGTCGGCCTTGACCAGCGAGGCACGAACCATGGAACTGCTTCGATGGTTGCCGGATAGACCCGTGGCGATTTCATTTTGGAGACGCGCACCCCAGGGTCCATTGGCAACGACAGCGCCTTTCCAATCGGAAGCCGATGGAGGAAGTACTCCCTTCGCGTCGGGAATCGTGGTGGAATATTTCCAGTCTGTCGAAGAAGCAATCGATCGTTGTGCGTCGTTGTCGATGATTTTCATTTCGAAGTAGAGCGCTGCGGGGTTGGGACCGCTTCCGCCATTCGCTCCGACGATGAGTATTTCATTTTCACCGGTGCGTAGAAAGTCCTTGGCATCGAACTCCTCAAGGCTTTCCCAGTTGGGGTCCTCGGCAATGCGCTGTTGATTGATCCATAGCTGGTATGCATTATCGCAGGTGATTACTCCGAAGGCTTTCGAGGGAATCTGGTCCAAGTGGAACGAATGTCGGAAGGTAACTGTTTCTCCTGCAGGTGGTCCCCCCGCAGCATTGGCTGATTCGGTCCAAATCCACTTGCCCGTAGGGGCATTAGTGTTTTGGGACGAGGGATCCGCGGAAACCGGTTTGCCGCGTACGACGGGAGCATCGAATTTCGAGGGTGCGGCACCGGTAAGTTGCCAAACTGCGTCGACGAACTGCTCTGCGGTCATTCTGCGAGCGCGTGGGCCTTGGTAGGTGTACGCTTCGTTGGTTTCTTTCTCCTGTAGTCGCTCCGTGCGAGCGCGGTAGGCGTCGGACGAGGCGATGGTGAACAATACCTCTTTCAAATCATAGCGGTGGTCGACAAATTCGACGGCCAAGTAATCGAGCAGGTCTTCGTTCCAAGGTTGGCTTTGCATGGCATCGGTGGGATGGACGATGCCGTATCCCATCATTCGGTGCCATAAGCGATTCACGATGGTGCGAGCGAACCGGCCATTTTGAGGGTGGGTCATGAGACCGGCGAGTTGTTGCAACCGTTCTGGCTGCGGGGCATCCGGGTTGATATCCCCCAACTCAGGAAACAACCAACCAGCCTTGGCCGTTTGCCCGGTAGGTTTATCGCAGCGATGGATTTTTAGAGGCGTATTGGAATAGACCGCCGCGAGTCCATAGGCATCTTTGAGCGTCCAGCGATCGATGAAACTGTCGTGGCATGAAGCGCACTTCAAGTTGATCCCCAGGAAAGCTTGGCCCAGGCTTTGCGCGAACTGGATCTCGACTGTTTGACCTGCGCTGACTTCGCCGCGCCAACGGATCCCGTTAGCGAATCCGGCACTCTCTCCACTGGGAGGTGCGATCAACTCGCGAGCCATCGCATCGTACGGTTTGTTCTCTATCAATGCGTCGTAGAGCCATTTGGAGATCTGGGTGCGGCCACCGGTAATGAAACCGGTGCCGGAGTAATCGTTGCGAAGCAAGTCGTTCCAGAACGTGAGCCAATGCTCCGTGTACTCCGTGTCGCGCGCGAGCAAGACGCGGATGAGGCGATCTCGTTTGTCGGGGGATGCCTCGTTCACGAACTCGTTCGTTTGTTCGGGGGTAGGAAGCAAGCCGATGAGGTCGAGGTACAGAC
>VGZN01000336.1 GCA_016872635.1 Planctomycetota bacterium
GTGAGTGTCGATAGTGTCCCCCGAGACAAGAAAACACTATATAACGGCGACTGCACGCGGACGGTTGTGCACGGACGAATCCCCAACGAAGTCGCGCGGATGCATGCCGCAGTGGTGGCATCCAAAGCGGCCGCTACCGCCGCGGTGAGAGCTGGCGTTACAGGCGAGCACGTCCACGAAGCTACCATCGGTGCTATCGTTGCAGCAGGCTACCAAATGGGATTGCCTTCGGCCGACGCACCGGATTCATTCACCAGCATGACGCATGGAACTGGGCACGGGTTAGGACTCGAAGTCCACGAACCTCCACTTCTCGCAGCAGGTGGACCACCCTTGGTGGTGGGCGACGTGGTCACAATAGAACCAGGTTTGTACTGCAAAGCAATTGGTGGCGTTCGCGTCGAGGACATGGTCGTCGTTCGCGAGGATGGTTGCGAAAACCTAAATGCACTGCACGAAGGACTTTGCTGGGAATCCTAGCTCCCAACGCGTGAGTGATTCCAGAGCTCCATCGCCATTTCGACGAAGACCTTAGCTAAACCAGGGTCTGCACCTAGCGTGCGAGCGAGCACCCAACGCCTATCCGGGTATTTTTCCTCGCACGCCTTCAGCTTGTTTCGAAGCTGATCCATGAGCTCTCCTTCAAACAACAGGTGCGGTTGGATCACAATCGTGTCGCACGGCCCTTCAGGGCCGCTCGCGCATCCAGCTTGTTCCAAGAGTTCGTCAACATGCGGTGCCCCACCTGCAAAGAACCCTGTTTGAGACCATTGCAGGGACCGGGATAATGCACAACACTCCGTCAAGCCGCGCATATGGTTGAGCGCATCGATATCGCTAGTCCCGCGACCGACCATCGCTAATCCGATTCGACCTGGATCTTTCCCACGAATCGAGCATCCGCTCTTACACTCGACTCGACTGCAATGACCGAGTGGACAACCATCGAACTGTCCCAGTCGCGTCACTTCCGCAAACCGATGGTTAGACAGATCGATCACTCGCTCTGCCGTGCCCAAGGATGAGGTTTGCCCCAGAATGGTAACCCCGTGCTTTTGAGCCGACTCAGCCACCGCATCAGGGATATCCGATTTCGCGTGCGCAGCCGTGAATAGCAACACTGGCACGACGATCAACGATTGCACACCATCGCCAGCCGCCTTTTCAATAGCTTCTTCGATCGTCGGTTCCGCTAATTCCAAAAACGATTCGTAGAAACGCCAACCCGGTTCACACAACCTCATCTGTTCGACCAGTTGAAGCAATTGGTCAGCGCCGGATTGTTTGCGCGTTCCGTGTCCAACGACCAGAACAGCGGGATCGATGGATGATGAGGATGCTGCTTGTGATGGAGGCGGTAGTAATGAAGTCACTGAAGCAACTCGCAATAAGGAGGTCAATGGATCGATCTTTCACAACCAACGATCCCCGAAGTTTTCCGGTGGGAACGTGCGAGGTCTGCGCAGAATATTGAGGTTGCGGCGAATAGACAGACAGGATTGTGGCGGTTGTGACAGTTAATCGGGTCAGGCAAAGTCTACTAGTGGACACACCGAAAAACCCACAGGAAAAAAACAATTTTTCCTAAAGATCGGCTCAGCAATAACTTGCACTGGTTTTTTCGCACCGCATCATTAATTCTGATTTGATACCTTGCGACCCATCGACAAAAATAGATCTGACCGTTCGAAGATTTTCTAAAGTTCTCGTCTGACGTTTAGGCTAGCAATATGAACCAACGAGCCCGGAAGCGCCGTGCCTTGATCAACGCCATGCATGCATGCGGTCTTGCGATCGGTACGATCGCGGCAGCTTCGACCGTAACCTTGGCTCAGGACTGCGCCCCTATTGCTTCGTACCGACTTCAAACGGAAACCGTTTACGAACAGATCCCGGTCACTCGAAACCGAATCGATTACGAGGATGTGTTGGTCGAAAAAGAGATTGTAACCTACCGACCAGTTACGGAAACTCGCGTTGAGAAGCGTCAATACACTATTAAAAAACCTGTCGTGGAAACATCGACGGTGAATCAAATATACACCGTGCTCAAGCCTGTCACCAAGGTTGAATATGTCGACGAGACCACGATGGTCACCGAGACATCTCAAGTGGAACAAGTGGTGACAACCTACAAACAAGTCACCGAGACCCAATACCAAACTCAGTACACCACCGTTCAAAAACCTGTTACTGAAACGCAAATCCAGGTTCAGAACTACATGGTGCAAAAACCGGTTACTGAAACCACCTATCAGACCCAGCAGTACACCGTGCAGAAACCGGTTACCGAAACCACCATGCAGACCCAGACCATGGCGGTCCAACGGCCTGTTACGGAAACGGTGATGCAAACGCAAAACTACACGTCGATGATGCCCGTGACCACGTATCAACCGATGACGGTAGATGCGGGTGGTTATGTAGCACAGCAATACGTTCAACCCGGAGATGTGCGGTATCACCTGCGACGGGTCCCGGCATCCGAGGGCATCAATCCGATGACAGGACAACCTGTTTACCAAAGGGGTGGTTTAGGCTGGGTGCCATACCAAGCCCCCTCCCAATCGTTCACAGCCCTCCAGTACCAACACAATTATCAGCAAGTCGCTGTGCCTCAAGTTGGCTATGTTCCGCAGGTCAACACGGTCCAAGTCCCAGTGACCTCGACCAAAATGCAAACCGAGTATGTCTCGCAGCAAGTTCCCGTGACGACACAACGTATGCAGACCGAAGTGGTTCAGCAACAAGTGCCTGTGACCACTACACGGATCCAAAACGAAGTCGTACAGCAACAGATTCCGATAACAACGACCAAGTACGAGAATCAAGTCATCGCGGAACAGATTCCAGTCCAAGTCCAAAAGACAGTACCCGTCCAAGAAAAGGTAGTCGTGCCACACACAACCCAGAAACCTGTCACCCGACGGGTTGCGAAAGAACGTGTGGAATATGTTCAAGAGCAAGTCGTTCGACCTGTGACCGTTCAGCGAGAGACCTATAAACTCGAAGTCATGTCGGAAGACATCCCGGTCACATCGACACGTATGGAACGAGTGGTTCAGAAGGTCCAAGTCCCACAGCGGATCGCGCGATCGGTCGAAGTCACCGAAATGAGACTCGTTCCACGCATAGTCACCCGACGCATTCCACTCGATAGCAATGGAATGGTGATCGAAACTACACCAACCATCGCGACAGAAAGTCTTTTGGTTCCCACCGAAGATTCCGCTGCCGTCCCCCCCGTTGCATCACCGTCGGATAGCACTGGCACCAACCGCTCCTCCAAAAAACCAGCAGTTCCTACTGAGTCTGGTGAACTGCCATCGCCAACTCCAAAGAACGGAGGTGCCAAATCCACCGAGGGAGCTTCCCCATCCACGACGAGTTCCAGCAAACCGAGCACTGCAGAGTTGAATATTAGCTCTCCAGACGGCCAGACGGTGACCAACGGCCAGTCAGAAGCGAACGGCAAAGGAGACATTGTTCCGATCCAGCCAGATGCACCCAATGCCGAATCGGACAAGGCTGGAAAAATCCGGACCAGCGACGAGGACTAGACATCCTCGTCTAAGGTCATTCTCCGCGATTAGCACACGCCCCATGACCCGGTGAATCACGTTGTCGTCGGGCCACTTGAAACGCGTTACGGGACGAACTTCTCTTCGACAAGCTCGCCAATTACGGCGTCTCATCGTCTTTCTATTGCCGCGAGCTTTTCCCAACCGCCAGAACCGTGCCCAAACCCAACGCGGCCCACCCTACGGGAGTCGCAGGTATCCATAACCCTGTCAGATACAAATAGAAACAGGAATTGGATGGACGGCGTGTCGAGTAGAGATATGCTTTATCCAGGTTATTTCTCTCTTTGTTTACGTCACCGAGCGGTTTGTATCTAGTGTCTTCGAAGTTTACTCAAGTTGCGGTCACCTTCATCGCCTCCGTGGCGATACTCGCAGCGACCGCCATCGCAGGTGCAGGGTTGTTCTGGTACAAGTCGCGATTGGCCCAGCAAGCAGCCTCGCAGGAAGCCCCCCCCGAAGTCAGCGAAGCCGTTGCGATCGCATCCCCTGAAAAGCTAACATATCGACCTTTGGTGAGTGTCGTCGGAACGGTTGTCGCCCCGGAGTGGATCGCCCTCAAAGCAGAGGTGTCAGGCAAAGTCGCGGCCATCCATATGAAATCGGGCGATGTCGTCGAAAAAGACCAACTCCTACTGGAACTCGACACCAGCGTGGAAATGCCTAGTCTTCACTCTGCCCAAGCGAAGAGACGAATGGCGGAATCCAATGCCAAACGACTACGTCAAGCGTTTGCGGGACAAGCCGTGACGGAATCCGAGTTAGAACAGACCGAGTCTGAACTCGCCTATGCCATCGCAGAAACCGAACGCCTTGAAGCATTGATCAATCGCAAGAGACTCCGTTCGCCGTTCAAGGCTCGCGTGGGATTGATCCACTTGTCGTTAGGCCAGTATCTCACGGAGGGTATCGAAATCACGACCCTCCAGGGGATCAATGACTACACGTTCATCGATTTCTCGATCCCGCAAATGGCCGCGCACCGAGTCGAGATCGGGCAGACCGCTGCGGTCGTGGTTCAAAACCAGCAGATGCAAGGGACTGTTATTGCCAAAGACGCTCGTTCCGACAAAGCAACGCGTAATCTCCAATTCCGAATCCGTCTCGACAACCCACCAAAATCGATCTCGCCCAACGACTCGGTCAAGGTCAATCTTGAGTATGGCTCGCAGACGGCAGCCATGAGCATCCCCGTCGAGTCTTTGCGACGATCACCCACAGGAACACAGGTCTTTGTGGCGATACGCGATCCAAAGGGTGTGCTTCGTGCGACGATGCGTTCGATCGAGACCGGACAAACCATCGGGAATAAAATTGTCGTTCTTGAAGGACTCGAAGAGAACGATCTTGTGGTCGCTCGCGGTTCCTTTAAGTTACGAGAAGGAATCGCGATTCGGGACAGTGGAACCATCCCTGCTGACGAAAAGACCATCAAATCCCAAAGCGGATCGACCGACGCAGGATCGGATTCGGCATCATGAAAGCGATCACCGATATCTTTCTGCGATATCCCGTCATCGCGGTTGTACTGAACCTAATGCTCGTTTTGATTGGAATCCGAGCGGCGTTTCTTCTCCCCATCCAACAATTCCCGAAGTTTGAAAGCACGTCGATTGGGATCCGAACATTTTATATCGGAGCTAGTGCGGAAACCGTTCGAGGATTCTTAACCACACCCATCGAACGCGCGGTCTCATCGATTGCGGGTGTCGATTACGTGGAATCGTCGAGCATCGCAGGGATGAGCCAAGTCACCGTAAGGCTCAAACTCAATCACAGCAGCACTCAAGCTCTCACCGAAGTCAATGCACGCCTGCAACAGGTTCGCCGCGAACTACCGCAAGACTCTGAAGCACCGGCTATTACGATCCAACGAGCAGACCGTCCCAACGCATCGATGTACATCAGCTTTAGTTCGGATGATTGGACACTCGCACAGATCACCGACTGGCTAAGCCGCAACATGCAGCCCCAGCTGTCCACCGTTGAAGGTATCCAAACGATCGGCATTGAGGCTGGGCAGTTACCGGCGATGCGGGTTTGGATTTCTCCGGATAGGCTGGCGGAGCACAATCTTACTGCGGGTGATGTTTATTCGGCGTTACAACGAAACAACTATCTCGCTGCGATCGGCAGGATCAAGAACGAAGCGGTCCAAGTCGACCTGGTGACCAACACCGATCTGAGAACGGTCGACGAGTTCGAAGAACTCATTGTTTTCCAACGCCCCTCGGGTACCATCCGATTAAAAGATGTCGCCAAGGTTGAGTTGGGCGCCGAAGAGGCCGCGGCGGTTGCC
>VGZN01000337.1 GCA_016872635.1 Planctomycetota bacterium
AAACGGCGATTTCCTCCGTGCATGGTGAACGCAAATCCTCTTCCAACAGGGCTAACCCTGAAGGATCGAGCCCCTTCCCATTGGTTTGCAAGACATGCTGCCGGTAACGTTCCCGTTCGACCTTTGGATCGATTCGATCGACAAAGAGGTTCGGAAAATTAGACTCGACCGAGAAAGCTAAATGGGCCGCCGGGTCCGTCGTCGTCAAGTGAACGTTGTGACCTCGGCTCGCCAAACCAACGGCGATCGCCGCAGCAATCGTTGTCTTCCCCACTCCACCTTTCCCGAGAACCATGATCATACCATGATTCTCCGACGCGATTTCTTCCACCAACGATAACAATGGCGGGAACTCAACGCGGGAAACCCTGGGGTATTCCACGTGCGAAAACGTAGGCGACAGGTTCGAGGACAACAAGGCCCTCAGCGCCGATGTCCCGACCATGTTGTTAGGTTTTAATTCCACATAATCTATCGGCAACGACGCCAACTCATTCGGCAACTCGGCAAGTGCTCGCCGGTGTCGCTGGTGGAGCGCTATCGCGATTGGATCGCTTCCCTCGTGATCGGGAAAAACTCCATTGATGACCAGTCTCTGGTTTCCGATTCCAAGTGCCTTCAACTCATGACTACTTCGAGATGCTTCTGCCAAAGCGGATGGAAGGGGACGAGCGACCAGCACGAGAGTCGTTGTGGATCCATCCGCCAATTGAGCCATGGCGTGTGAGTACTGCTCACGATGTTTATCAAGCCCGGACAGGGGGCCTAGGCAGGACGCTCCACTCGAATTGGAATCCAGAAATTGGCTCCATGCCGTCGGCAGTTGAAGCAGTCGCAATGTGTGGCCAGTAGGAGCAGTATCGAACAGGATATGATCGTAGCGTTCCATTGCCCGCTCATTCGAAAGCAGTCCAGTAAACTCATCAAACGCCGCAATCTCCGTCGTGCAACCTCCGGATAACTGTTCCTCCATCCCTCGCACCACGTCCTCTGGCAACAATCCACGTACAGGTCCGACGATCCGATTGCGATAAGCCTGCGCCGCAGACTCGGGGTTGATGTTCAGCGCATCCAACCCCTTTACGGTAACAATCGCTATCGGCTCAAGCTCCCCAATCTCCTGCTTGAAGACCTGTCCCAGATTGGATGCTGGGTCTGTGCTCACCAACAGCACACGCTTTCCCAGATCTGCAAGCCTAACCGCCATCGCGCAAGCCAACGATGTTTTTCCTACACCTCCCTTGCCTGTAAAAAACATCAACCTCGCAGGATTTTCGAACCAATGCGACTGTTCCGTGCCCATGATCCCCTCCGGATACAATGAATCGACGCTCGAGCCACCTATTACACTATCCTGTGTAATACTTTCGTCAAGCACTCGTCCCATGAGCGACGATTCCTGGTGGAGACATGGAATTGCCGCGCCGGTATACCATGGTTCAACCTGCCATGGTTCAACCTGCCTTCGTCCTGATCGGCCACGGCGTTGATCGGCCATGTTTCCGATCGGCAAACGTTGTAGTCGAAACGCTACATCGACAAGGACGATTTCTTTTGCAGTATTATGGAGTCGGTTCACTCTCCATAACGACTCGCCGATTCGAGCGCAGCTTTTTGTGCCATCGCTTTGCGAATTTCTCGAGCACGCCTTTCGGCAGCCTTCGTTGCTTGCACCACTTTCGAACGCTCGACGCTATCCAGTGTGGCCATGCGATCGCGAGACTGTTCGATGGTTTCGCCAGCAGGTCGGACATCCATGCTCGCCAAAAGCACTCGGACCAATTCCTCGCGTCGATCCATATCCGATGTGAACAACTCCGGACGGACCAATTGGGACAATTCAAGAACCTCCTCTCCGCGCATCCATGGCCAGGCTCGACTTGCCATTGACGCATTTTGCTGGAACCATTCATCAAACAGCAACCAAGCGATCACTCCTAGCAACCCACGATGGCGACGGACAGATGCATCGGTCGGCTTATGTCGCAATTGATCGTGGAATGGATCCTCTGCCTGCCACGGATTATGTTCCCCGTACTCCATGAAGGTATCACCAAGAATGGCGATCAGAATCTCAGTTCCCCGTGATTCCTCCATTGTCAGTTCCAAAAACTCCGGTGGGCATTCACCCAATCGGTGTATCAGGGAATCGAGAGATGGTCCAGGAATATTCATGACGATGCGATTGCGCTATTAGGACAAGGATTTGAATGGGTTCGTGTGTTTAACGTTCATGATACCGCTGCCGGCTAAACGATCGCGTGAACCCCACCAATTCCTCCATCGAATTGATTAAATGGACGTGCCAACCATCTTGTCGCATCCGATCCAAGTGGGACTGAAACCGCGATCGATGATCTTGATCAAAACCAGGTAATTGCAAGACATAGGTCGCTCCACCTTCGCATGCACTCGCAGCCATCTTCGCGACACTCCATCCACTTACACCATTCGAATCCTCGTCGAGCATCGTGAACATGTCGTAATCGCTCAGCAAGAGTACATGCGTTGGTTTGGCTACGTTTTGTGACTCACTGAAGGTCTCAGCGAGTCGGTGGATACCAAAGGAATATCCGGTACCCAAGTAATTGACCAGGGCCATCAAGACCAACTTGGAATCTCGTAGAAAGCCATCGGTCGCAACCGTCCGCCCCGGTTCGCCGGATAATACGACTTTAACCCTCGCTCCCGCTCGAAGGGCGGACAATGCGATCACAGCCCCGGCCAATATCGGGTACGAAAATGTATACGCCGGATCGCTCATCGAACCGGAACAATCCACCCCCAAATAGAGATCGATTGGATCGCGCATCGGATCGCTTCCAGGACTATTTCCGTACATTCGCTCCTTGGTGGTCACTCCGGGAATCACCTCGGGACTCGCTAACAACGTCCCGAGCCAATCGATCCGCTCAAGTTCACTGGAGGGATCCCAAGCATCAAGCCCTTCAGGTAATGGATCGCTCGCCACCGACATGATTCGTTCTGGAAATGGGATCAGAAAGGGAATCGCTCGCTCGCGATAGTATTTCGCAGCTACCTCACGCTCGGAAAGAGTTGAGCCTGACGCTTTTAATATCTCGGCATACTCCACTGGATCACGAAAACTTTTGATCGACTTGCGACCCGAGAACCTAGAGTCGACTTTCCCAGTCCCGGGCGTGGACTGCTCATCTAAGTCCACTGGATCCAATCCACTTAATTCGGGATCTTCGGCTGGATGAATACTTCCATCCAATTCCCCCTCATCGATTTCCGCAACACCATCCGGCTCACCACCTTTCCCACACTGGATCGCATCTCCCCACAATTTCATCGCTTCGCGCGCTGCTTCTTGTTCTTCCGAAACATATGGCAACAACAGGCAAGCGTAACGCCCCGCACCTTCTAACCAATCTTTGGCGTAACTACGTATCAATCGCGACGCCAACACTGCATCCACTTCGATCCGTGAATCGATTTCTCCCGAGGCTAATATCCCGCGTTTTAAACTCCACAGGATCTCATAGGTCCGCATGTACATTCGCCAAAGTCGCGATTTCTGATTCGGTTGGTTCAATCGTTGGTAGACGTGCGACATCCGCAAAGCCTTGGATCGTTCGAGCCGATCATTGATGAGTAAGTCCGCGTACAGATTCCCTACCATAGGTGCGTATGCTTCGCAGCCTGGAAGACCGCGTCGCATACGGGCCAGCATCCTCGCGTTATCGTTTAAATCTGCCGGGCAATAAACGTGATGCCCGATCTCGTGGGCCAAAATCTCCTCTGCGAAATCCTGCAACCCAAGCTCCACAATTTGGCGCAAGCTAATCACTACAGCGTGATCCACAAGGCGAATCATGGCAAAGCTCCCAGTCAAGGATTCTCGCTCTTCGGCGGCAATGCTCATGCACCAAATCGGCTCGTGCAATTGCACGTAGGAACTCCAATGGGCGATCGCCGCCGGCCAAGCGGCTGTCCACTTCTCAACGATAGGTCGGTACTCGAGGGAAACTCCAGTCACGCTAAACACCGACGATCGAAATAGTGTCAACGGCTTGAAGGTTCGCCCCGATAAATACATGGAATGACGTAGCCTCCGTCCACACCAACGTATTACCTTCGTTGGCAAAACTGGTTGCTTTACCCAGCTCGGGTATTTCAGCGAGCCACTTTCCAAGCGTTGGTTTTTCTGTACTCTTCCAAGGCTGACCTTCAACGCTAATGCCATCAAACCGCGTCATGATCGCTCCGAAACGGTCTGCGTGGATCTTCCAAATCTGCTTTCCATCGCTCGCCAGTAATCCCGCCTCGTCACTCCATACCAAGGGTGGCGCGAGCATTCGGCCCCCGAACCCGCGAAACGCGCCCACGTGTCCAACTCTACGCCAATTCGAAGTCTCCCGGGAAACAACGACTCCACCCCATGGATCCTTTTGGAGTCTTTCAATCCATTCCCTACCATCTCCTTCCAGCCCCCCATTTACGGGCCCGGCATTCGTAAGCCCGGCCGTCCCAGGCGCGGAGAGAGAACCAGCCAAACACAATTGCAATAACTCCACCGGCATCGTCGCAGCGTATTCCAATACGGATTTACGGTAGTGGGCTAATCCGCTCGTCCAGGCGAGAAACCGCCCCGCATGCAATACAGAATCAACGGACTGTAAATCATCCGAAATCCCCAGGAAATTCTGCAACCATCGGTCTGCCACCTGCGGCGACTCCTGCGCGATTTGAATCAATGCATTGCTTAGACTCGCAGCAACTCGTTTTGGATCGATCGCAATCGGTGTCGCAAGTCTCGGCAGCAAGCGGTTCCAAAGTCGCGACATGAATGGCGAAATCGGCGTGGTTACCTCAGTTCGAAATTGACCAGCAACGAGCAAATCCAAAACCACATCGCACAACCCAGTTAATGCCATCCCTGCTCGCTCTGGGAATCGCGGCAAAATCTCCATGAGCACCGGTCCGATCGCTTGATCGAGTTGCATCAAAAAATCGGCCGGTTGAAATTTAGCGCCTGCATGCAGTCGCTCACGAATGCATTGATTGAGCACATCGCGGTGATCGGCGATCAAGTCTTTCAATTCGGGATGGTCCGAGATGTAAGTCATTTTCCCTTCCACTGCAACCAACGCAAATAATTCGTGTATCGCTGATGCAGATACTTTAGCTTGAGCACATCATCGAACATGTGCCCATAGAACTTGCGTGTATCACTCCATAGCTTGATCTGCTTTTCGATCGCGACTAATCGTTTTCGGACTTCTTTTTCATCGACTCCTTCGAGTCCTGCATCGAACTGGACGCTGAATTTTTGGACCGGGTCGTCTTGGTCTAACTGCAAGCGATCGTATTCCGCGCAGGCCATATCGAATATTTTGCGAATCCATGCAATTTTGTCACTGCGCAGCGACGCGTTTTCCGAGAGTTCGAAAAAGGGGCAATCAGCATCTTGGGTTAATTTATCGTGGAGCACGAACGGGAGAATCTGGCGCATATCCTCCATCGAGACCTGGGACGCACCGCGGAAATAGGATAGAGCCTTGACAAAAATCAAGGTCGTCATGACCGCGCGAACGCTCATCCCGTTTTTTGTCTGTGCGCCGATATCCTTGACTCGGTCCTTTCCCGTCTCACCAGCAATCGCTTGACGCCAATCGATCGCCGACAATTTCACCGTATCTTTCGTTTTGTATTCGAACTGCAACGCCCCGGACTCAAGATACTCCAGTTGGCTCGCGAAGAACTCCAAACGGCGCAGGATTCCACTGGGTATCGGTATCGAGCGGATCTCTTTGAACAACCGGCCAGACTCTTCCTCACTGAAGATGATCTCAGGTGGTACTTTTTCCTCCGGTCGCACTCCCGCTTC
>VGZN01000338.1 GCA_016872635.1 Planctomycetota bacterium
AGGGATACTATTATACCTGGAGCTCGAGGCAAACCGTAGACCACAGAATGGAACACTGACCCGTTGGGGCAAAGCCACAACCCACATTCAATCGGCATGGTAGGAAGAGTAGCTGTCAGTTTTTCTCCCACCGGGGTGAACCCGGTGGAAAGCCAATCAGTTGCTAGAGGCGAGTTGCGAGTCGCTTGAAAAATCCGGGTCGGATCGGGTTTCGACTAGCCTCTAGCTTCTTTCCATTAGCGGCTTATCTGGCCTCCACCGGCCTTGAACCGGTGGAGCCGCGACTGGAAGCTATTTCACGACAAAGTTCACCATGCGGCCAGCGACGACGACCACTTTGACGATCTGCTTGCCGTCGAGCAACTCCAGCAATCGCTCGTGATTGCGAGCGGCTTGCTCAAGCTCCACTTCGGTGCAACCTGCAGATACCGTCACTTTGGCTCGAACCTTGCCGTTGACCTGCAAAGGAACTTCGATCTCGCTGACCTTGGTCATCGCTTCGTCGTACTTGGGCCATGGTTCGTAAGCGAGCGTAGTGGCGTGCCCGAGCGCTTGCCACAATTCCTCTGCGATATGCGGCGCAAACGGTGACAACAGTATGACCAGCGTCTCCATAGCGGAAGTGGGACGTGTGGTTTCCTTCGTAAAGAAGTTTACGAACTCCATCATCCTCGCAATGGCAGTGTTGAACGAGAGGGCTTCGATGTCGCGAGTCACCGCACCGATGGTAGTATGGATCATCCTATTTTGATCTGGGGTCGCCGGGACATCCTTAATCGAATCGATAAGCGCGTTATCATCGCTCCGCGAATCGATCATCAACCTCCATACTCGATCCAAGAAATTACGGACCCCATTGACGCCATTCATGCTCCATGGCTTCGTAGCTTCAAGTGGTCCCATGAACATTTCATAAAGTCTCAACGCGTCAGCGCCATACTCTTGGACCACCCCTTCTGGATCGATGACGTTCTTCAAAGACTTGGACATTTTCGCCACGATCCGTTCGAGGCTTTCGTTGGTCTCCTTGTGCGTCGCGTTGCCATTTTCGTCCTCGACCACGGAATCTCCGGAGATCAAGGCCCCTCGTTTGTCTTTGTACGCATATGACAAAATCATTCCTTGATTCACCAGCTTTTGGAACGGCTCCGGATGGCTGACATAACCTCGGTCGTAAAGGACTTTGTGCCAGAACCGGGAGTAGAGCAAATGCAGCACAGCATGCTCTGCACCACCGATGTACAGATCGACGGGCATCCACGCGGCTTCTTGTTCTCGATCCACGGCAGCGGTGGTGCAACCAGGGCTGATGAATCGCAAGTAGTACCAGCAGCTACCAGCCCATTGCGGCATGGTGTTCGTTTCACGTCGGTACCGTTTGCCATCCAAATTCACATACAGCCACGGATCATCCGCCTTGGCCAATGGAGGTTCTGGACGACCATGGGGCTTGTAGTCTTCGAGTTGAGGCAAATCGACGGGCAGATGTTCGACGGGGACAGCACGAATATTGCCATTGGGTTTTCCATCATCTCCCAATTCATGCAAAATCGGGAACGGTTCGCCCCAGAACCGCTGTCGGCTGAAGAGCCAATCGCGAAGCTTGTAATTGACTGCTTCTCGTCCAATACCCAGCCGAGTGAGTTCCGCAATCACCGTCGCCTTGGCCGCATCCGTTTTCAAGCCATTGAGGGTACCACTGTTTACGGCGATACCTACGCCTGCGAAACAGACATCACCTCGTTCGATCTCGGCAAGCTCTTCAGGGGTGGCGGATTCGGGATGAACAACGATGACCACCGGCAAGTTGAAAGTCGTTGCAAACTCATAATCACGGGTGTCGTGCGCCGGAACCGCCATGATGGCTCCGGTGCCATAATTGATCAAAACATAGTCCGCGACCCAAATTGGAATCGGGGATCTGGTGAGTGGGTTAATCGCGCAAGCGCCGGTGAACACTCCGGTCTTCTTTTTATCACCTTCAGTGCGATCGCGATCGCTTTTGAACGATGCGGCTTTACAGTACTCAGTGACTGCAGCGGATTGCGAGGCAGTGGTGATCTTTTGTACCAGAGGATGCTCCGGTGCGATGACCATGTAGGTTGCACCATAAAGCGTGTCTGGGCGCGTCGTGTAAACCCGGAGGGTATCCACTTCCGATGAAGATTTCTCCGCAGCGTCTCTTGCAGCAGATTTGCTGGCAAGCCATGCATCGAATCGCTCGGCGGGGATGATCGGGAAATCAACTTCGGCCCCGATACTGCGACCGATCCAATCGGATTGCAGTTTCTTGATCCCAGGGGACCAATCCAATGTATCCAGATCGCTCAACAAACGATCCCCGTAGGCAGTAATGCGAAGCATCCATTGCCGGAGTGGAATCCGCTGCACGGGATGATCCCCGCGCTCGCTTTTTCCATCGATCACTTCTTCGTTGGCGAGTACTGTACCGAGCCCGGGGCACCAATTGACGAGCGCGTCGTCTTGATACGCCAAGCGATGTTTGTCCCGGTACTGTCCGACCGCATCAGGACCTTGAGCAGTTACCGACTCGGGAATTGGGAGTTCATTGATGGCCCGCCCTTTCTTCGCGATCGGGTCGTACCAGGTATCGAACAGGACCAAAAAGATCCATTGCGTCCATCGGAAGTACTCGACATCGGTGGTTGCAAGGCATCGATCCCAATCGTACGAGAAGCCGAGCATTTTCAGCTGTCGAGTAAAATTCGCGATATTGGCTTCGGTGCTTTGACGAGGCGGAGTGTTCGTCCGAATCGCATATTCTTCCGCAGGCAATCCAAAGGCATCGTATCCCATCGGATGCAGGACGGACTTACCTCGGTTCCGCCAATATCGGCAAAAGATGTCCGTGGCGGTGTATCCTTCTGGATGCCCAACATGCAGTCCCGCTCCGCTCGGGTAGGGAAACATGTCGAGGACGTACAATTTCCCCGCACCGTTAGGATTTGGCATGTCCGGGCATCGGAACGTTTTGTTCGACTCCCAATAGCGTTGCCATTTTGGCTCGATGATGGCAGGGTTATAACGTGGCATCGCGATTCCGTGAGGGATTATCCGAGTGGGTAAATAAGAACAGCAGGGTTGCCTTCACCGAACGCAAAGGCAACCGCAATCCGCCGAAGAACCTCGACGATGGTTACGCCGAATGGATCGCACGGCTATCGACAGCCAGCGCCGCTTCGTGCATCGTCTCCGCAAGCGTCGGGTGGGCGTGGCAACTGCGAGCGATATCTTCGCTGCTGGCTCCGAACTCGATCGCTACTGCAGCTTCGGCGATGAGATCTCCAGCCCGAGCACCGATGATGTGCACACCGAGGACGCGATCGGTTTTCGCATCGGCGAGGATCTTCACGCGACCTTCGGCTTCACCCAAAGTTCGCGCTCGGCCGTTGGCACCGTACGCTCCGACACCTTTGCGGTATTCGATCCCGGCTTCCTTGAGTTGTTCTTCAGTTTTGCCGACAGTTGCAATCTCGGGATGGGTATACACGATCGCTGGAATGCAATCGTAGTTAAAGTGCGAATGAATCCCGGCGATCCGTTCGACGCATACAACCGCTTCTTCCATCGCTTTGTGTGCCAGCATGGCACCACCGATGATGTCACCAACCGCGTAAATCCCTGGCATGGACGTTTGGTAATTGCTATCGACCGGAACGAACCCGCGTTTATCCGTCGCGATACCAACCGCTTCGAGACCGATGTTTTGCGATAGAGGTACACGGCCTGCAGCGAGCAGAACGCGATCGCATTCGATCGGTTCGGCACCTTTGCAACGAACGACGCATTTCCCATTCTCAACGCGAGCGCTCTCGACCCACGATTGCAATCGGAATTCGAGGCCTTGGCGTGCAAAAATGCGATGCGCCAATTGGCTCAATTCAAAGTCCATACCGGGGAGAATCCGATCCATCGCTTCCAGAACAATGACCTTGCTGCCGAGTCGGTTCCAAACACTTCCAAGTTCGAGTCCGATGTAGCCGCCGCCGATCACCACGAGACGCTCTGGAACCGAGGGGAATGCGAGAGCGGCAGTGCTGTTCCCGATCAGGCTACCATCTTCTTCGACGCCGCGCATGGTGGCCGGATTGGAACCAGTCGCGATAATGATTTTCTTCGCCTTGACGTGGATGGTTTCACCGTCGACCACGACACTTACCGTGTTGGCATCCACCAATTGGCCGCGACCTCGGTATCCGGTAACTTTGTTCTTCTTGAACAGCAAATCAATGCCGCCCGTCAGCGTGGAAACGATTTGCTCTTTTCGTTTCATCATCGCTGCCAGATCCAACTGCACGCCGCTGACGACGACGCCGTGCGTGGAAAGCGATGACTTGGTATCGTGGTAGATGTGACTCGATTCGAGCAACGCCTTGCTCGGGATGCAACCAACCCGCAAGCAAGTCCCACCGAATTTGCTGTTTTCGTCGATACAAGCCGCAT
Source organism: Planctomycetota bacterium (assembly GCA_016872635.1). Taxonomy (GTDB): domain Bacteria; phylum Planctomycetota; class Planctomycetia; order Pirellulales; family Pirellulaceae; genus JBKCUI01. The sequence goes on from VGZN01000338.1 coordinate 4,465, forward strand.
TCATGCCCAACTGAGCAGCACGAATTGCCGCTACGTATCCTCCCGGTCCGCCCCCCAGAACGACCAGATCATGCTCTACAACTCTCATCGCCACGCGTTTCCCTTTGGGATTTCAGTTAGGAATATTCGATTTGAGGGACATTTGCCATCATAGAACTATCCCCCAAACAGCCTGTAAAGCTTACCCTTAGGGGCGTAAATTCCAAGGTCCAATAGTGCGTCCTCCTTTGGGTTGCTCCCGCGAAAACGTCTGTTTTTCTTCTTGGAAACCGAGATCTTCCCTACGAATCAATCCCATCGCTTTGCTCTATGTCGCACGAAAATCTAGTCGCAAGTAGAGGCATCGACCGTTGGATTGAGTCGACGAAATGGCCCATCGCGGCAATTTCCGCGATCTTAAGCCCATTGATCGTTCATGCGATCGGATTGTGGATCCGTCGATTTTGGGATTATCCGATCTACACAGTGATGTTCGCGTTAGGGGCCACCGCAGTGATTGTGCTTTGCCGCACCCCGCTGGTCCGCCAACCTTTCGTACGCGAATTGATCCGACTGGAAAGGCGATCGACACACTTCCTGCTGTCCCTAGTCGCCCTTCGCCCGTTGGGGCGAATCCTGTTCCCTCGAACACCCCCAGAGCGTTGGCTGAGCAGCGGTAATTGGCTTTCGCTCTCAAGTCCATTGTTTCTTCCGTTGGCTTCCATTTTCCTCTGGTTTGCAACGTGGTTTTTTTTGCCCGCATCGCTGCGAAGCTTCATCGTAGGGTTCGGTGTTGCTTATCACATCGCCTCGGTTGCATTTCAATGGAAGTACGGAACCAACGAACTGCGACGACTGGGAAGCCGATTTTGCATGCTGTTTCTGATCCCTGCGAATTTGATGGTCATCGGCACCGGTTATGCGTTTGCGCTGAATGGCTTCCATGGTGTCGCTCAATTCATGCACGATGTCCTTCATCCAATCGCCTTGGCGTGGCAGATTTTGAGTTCGCTCTTCGGAGCGAAGTAAACGCGGTACGCCTCCACCGGCCTTGAGAACCAAGAAGCTAGAAACGAGTGGCTAGTGGCGAGTAAACTCCGGGTTGGATCGGGTTTCGACCAGCCTCTAGCTGCTTTCCACTAGCGGCTTTTCAGGCCTCCACCGGCCTTGAGCCGGTGGAGCCACGACTGGCAGCTACCCTAACGCGAACCCTTCCCCCCTTCTTACCGTTTGGGGCGATGCCCCAAGCGAAATCATTTATAGGGGGAGCAGCATGTAGCTGTCAGTTGTTGCCTCCACCGGGATAAACCCGGTGGAAAGCGATGCGCGGTCTCGCGGATTTCAGCCCTTCCTAGAGTCTAAAGCCTAAAGCCTTTCCCTAGCCCCTATAAAAACGCGAGCGGTAAACTGC
>VGZN01000339.1 GCA_016872635.1 Planctomycetota bacterium
GCAATATCAGGCTGCACCTCAAGCACTGCCTTGGCGATCTTCCCCGAATGCATGGTCTCGAAGGCATCATGCCACGCCTCCAATCCCCACGCCCCACCTACGATCTTCTCCACGTCGATCGCCTTGCTCGCCAAAAGCGACAACACTCGCTCCCATATCGCCCATGTATGCGAAAAACTACCTTGCAACGTCACATTCTTTTGAACCAACGGATCGATGGAAAAACCGAGTGGATCGCGGCCCCAACCTACTTTGCTGATCCATCCTGCAGGACGAACGATATCGATTGCAGTCTTCAACGTTGCCGACACTCCCGCAGCATCCACAACCCCATCACAACCCAACCCATCCCTCGCATTCGCCCATCCCTTGAGCTCTTCATTGAGCAACGGCGTGCATCCCAATTCCTTTGCTAAATCCAACCGAACTCGATCCTGTGGCAACCCGACCACCGCAACATCCGCCCCCCGAAGACGCGCGACGGCTCCACACAATAGTCCGATCGGACCGGGCCCCAATACCGCCACTCGATCGCCAGGCAAAATGTTCACGTTGGTGACCACCGCACTAAACGCAACGCAACATGGCTCCGTCAATGCTGCATAACGCAGCGGCAGCGATGCAGGCACATGATGCAAACAACGGGCAGGAACCTTGACGTAATGCGTCATGGCACCATGCGTTCCATACCCAAACCCCTTTCGGTTCGGGTCCAAGTTATACCGTCCGATCCGAGTCATCGGAGAATCAGGATCGATGATCGCAGCCGTCTCGCTGCAAACGCGATCCCCTTCCTTGAATCCCGTCACACGCGAACCAACCCGAACCAAACGACCTGCAAACTCGTGCCCAAGAGTCACCGGGTAATTTACCGGCCAACTGTGCACTCCCGCCCATTGATGCAAATCGCTCCCGCACACGCCAACCGCAGCTACCTGCATCATACAATCCTCGTCACCGATCTCCGGAACCGGAATCTCCCGGATCTCTACCGACATGGGAGCCGAGGAATAGTTGATGACTGCTGGCTGTGTTTGCATGAATGAACTGCCGTCGTGCAATGAAATGGCTCAAGATAAAAACCAGCCGCGATCCGAATGCAAACTGGCTACAAACTTCCCTCGCGGATCAATCCGCAACAAAGAATCCAAGATAAACGTTCATAGTCTCGATGGAAAGACAGCGTCAGCAGGAATATGCACCGCCGGCAAGAATAGGCAGCGCCGGCAAGAATACATGCCGCATCCTACGAGACGCTGCCTCTAACACTTTCTGCAAATGGCATTCCTGCAAGCAAATCCCTGCGTCCTACGTAGACTACGATCCTACGTAAACCACTATTCGTGACGCAACGCTTCGATCGGATTCATCTTGGCCGCTCGCGTGGCCGGATAGATACCGAACACCAATCCGACGGCTAGTGAAATGAAAAATGCTCCGGGGATGCTCTCAGGAACAATGGATGGCTGGACGGTACGGACCACCTCAGGCAAATCCATCATCTGCTTCTCAAACCATGTGTTCGCAAGTGTTCTCGCCATGGTCACCACTGGCCCACAAAGCAGTCCAAACAAAATCCCGGTAATACCGCCCGTTAAACTCAACACGCTGGTCTCCACAAGGAACTGGCGGATGATGTCCCGTCGCTTGGCACCTAGTGCCCTGCGAATCCCGATCTCGCGAGTCCTTTCAGTCACAGTGGCAAGCATGATGTTCATAATCCCGATCCCACCGACCAGAAGCGAAATAGCGGCGATCATACCCATGAAGAGCATGAACATCGCTCGAGTCGTTCTCGCTTGTTCAAGCAACTCGAGTGGAACTACCACGGCGATGTCTTCCATCTTCGAATGGCTGTCGAGCGCTGCGCTCACCAACTCCGCCGTCTTCTTCACTTCGGTCACATCGCGGCATCGCAAGGTGATCTGATTGAGCTCGATAATCTCTCCTTCGCGAGACCCGGAACGCATGGTCATGACAGTGTCACCAATCCGCTGCTGCAAGGTCCGGATGGGGATGTAAACGTCGTTCGAAAAGTCCTGTGCCGCCATCGATCCGCCAATCGCTGCCGTCGCCCCCTTGGGCTTGAGCACCCCTACCACCAGATAAAAATCTTGGTTCTCAGGCATGTAAATCCGCTGCCCCACGGGATCCTCATACGGGAACAATTTCTCAGCCACCTTCGCCGAAAGGACGCAATGACAATCCCTCGCGAAATTCTCGGCGTCTGTGATGAAATGACCTGCTGTCAACTCGAGCTTGGTGACCTCTGCATACTCCGGAGTGCAACCCACCAACCGGCCGTCGAGCTTCCGATTTTTGAACTGAAATTGCCGCCGCATCTCCCGAATCGGAATCGCACTTCGAACCGTAGGAATCGTCGCGACAAGCATGTCGTATTCCTCACGGGTCAATCCATAAGGCGTTAACCCTTGGCTGGATAGCTTCTCGCTGGGCGGCTTTACGGTCCTAATCATGATCGTATCCGCACCGAGGCTCTCGATCTGACGCTGCGCTTCGTCACCAATCCCCTTGCTGATCGCCAGCAACCAAATCACGCTGGCCACACCGATGAATATACCGAGCACGGTCAAAATGGACCGCATGGGGTGTAGCCACAAGCTCTTCACACCGAGTTGTATCGTACCTAGCCACAATCCCATGTTTACACCTCCACCGGCATGTTCTCGAGCGCGTACCGCGCGGCCTCGTCACGCACCTCTTGGGAATTGGTCCGATCCCATTGCAACCGACCATCTTTCAGTCGCACCACTCGCTTGGCACGCTTGGAGACTTCGTCTTCGTGGGTGACCAAAATAATCGTTCGCCCCTCGTTGTTGAGCCTCTCAAACAACCGCAGAATCTCTTCGGTTGTGCGGGAATCCAAATTCCCTGTCGGCTCGTCAGCCAAGATAAAATAAGGGTCGTTCACCAGAGATCTAGCGATCGCGACCCGTTGCTGCTGGCCGCCGGATAACTGCGTCGGACGGTGATCAAGCCGCTCTCCGAGACCTACCATCTTGGCCAATTCCAAGCATCGCTTGCGCTGCTCAGGACTCAACGGCCGGCCTTGATAAAATAATGGAACTTGGATGTTTTCAACGACCGTTAATTGCTGGATCAAGTTATACGCTTGAAACACGAAACCAATCCGCTGCGATCGAATGTCCGCCAACTCATCGTCCGACATCTTGGCCGCATCGTCTTTGCCAAGCCACAGGCTTCCTGAAGTTGGTTGGTCGAGACACCCCAATACGTTTAAGAGCGTGCTCTTACCGGAACCCGAAGGTCCCATGATGGCAACATAATCACCATTGGGGACGTCGAACGTCACACCTCGCAGAGCCCGCACCGTTTCGCTCTTGAGGACATACTCTTTTTTCAAGTCGACGACACGACAAGCGTAACCGTCGGTTTCCATTGCTTCAAACATTCAAGGGTTTTCCGGACAGGAGTGAACAGGGTCAAGGGATATTTGCAACGTGTTGCGTCGAGCTAATTGCGGATAGTCGCAGCGATGGATATTGGATACCCACCCAGGCACCGAGTACTTTGGCGACAAGCCCAGCGACGCGAAGACTGCTAATCAGTTGTTGGTAATAATCAGTTGGACGGCGCACCTGCCCAGGGACCACGACCACCACCTCCTGCTCCCATCGCAGCCATTCGCTTCTTCATCCCTGCCGCTAACTCCGATTTGTCCACCGACCCATCCTTGTTGGTATCGTAATCACCGAACGCGGTTTTCATTCTCTCGTCGCTGGCAACTTCCTCCTGGCTCAGTTTTCCGTCGGAATTGGAATCCATGCGTCCCATGATCATGCCAGCGATTGTGTCGGCATTCATGCCTCCACCAGCCCCACCCGAGCCTGCTCCGCCAGCACTTGGCCCGCCGGCTCCCGGAGGTCCACCTGCACCCAACGCCGGCTTGGGCATCGGTTGATTGGAAAGAGCGACCATCTTTTCCCGATCGTTCTCCTCTCGAATCTCGGGAATGTCCATCTTGTCGAGATGGTTCCGAGGATCGAGAACCACGTTGTCGCTTTGGGAGACACCAGTCTTGACGGTGACGAACTTATCGTTCGTCGCACCGATCTCGATCTCCTTGGTCTTCCATTCTTTTCCGTCCTTCATCAAAACAAAGTGATGCCGCTTGGTCTCGTATACCGCATGCACGGGAACTTGAACCGCGGACTCAATTTGCTCGACGAAGATACGAACTTCGGCTGTCATGCCCGTCCGAATGGTCTCAGGTGGCTCCATGATCTGGATGTAGGTCGCGTACTCTTTCACATTCGACCCCCACCAATTGCCGGGCTCAGCATACTTATTCACTTTGATCACTCGGCCGAGCAACTCATCTTCACCCGCATTGACGCGAATTTTCACCGGCATACCCTCACGGATCAAACTGATACGCGATTCGTTGATCTTCGCTTTGACCTGCATTCGCGTCGGATCGGGAAGCAGGAAAACGGTTTGTTGCTCACGCACCAACGCGCCCGCTTCGACGATGAAATCACCGCCACTTCGACCACCGGACTTGTTGGCGTAAACAACCTGACCGTCGGCTGGCGCCTTGATAGTGCAGGCCTTCATCTGATTCTGAATCTCTTCGAGCTTGTTCTTCTCTTCGACCAACGTGTTTTTGTCTGATTCAAGCTTTGCCTTGGTCGTTTCGATATCAGCATCGAATTGCACCAGCATCTTGGACTTGGTCAATTCATCGAGAACTTTTAAACGCCCCTCCGCCGATTCAAGGTTGCTCTTGGCGTTTTCAACGGCGAATTGCTCAGCTTCGATCTGAAGCGGTTTGAGCGTCCCCTTGGCCGCAAGCCGCTCCGCACTTTCAAGCGATAGCTCCGCTTTTCGGAGCGACTGTTGGGCCACAGCGATTTCGCTCACGATGGCTTTGCGTTCGGTGAGGAATGTCCCCTCAAGGTACTCCTGGCGAGCGATCACGGCTTTGTTAACGGCCGCTTCACTGCTGATCACGGCCGACTCAGCACTGCTGACGACGATCCGCTGATTCTTCGCTTCTTGTTCGAGTGCCGACGCATCCAACTGGCAAAGCTGCTCCCCCTTCTTTACCAACGTTCCCTCAGGGACCACGCTCAGGATCGGCGTTCCGCTACCGCCGCGTCCCTTGACTTCGCACTTCACTTCATTGTTGCTGCTGCTCTCGATCTCCCCTTGCTCAAGCACGATATGATCGAATGGCCCCTGGGTTACCACGTGAAGCAACGGCTCCGCAGACGAGCTAGACGATCCCGACCGTCCACCCGAACTCCACCACCAATAACCTCCGCCTACCAAGGCAGACAGACCCAGCAGTGCCAGAATGCTTCGCTGAGCAGAACCTTTACGTCTTGCTCGGCCGGTTTTGGAACGATAGATTTTCGAACGGTTCATGTTTTTTTTCATGGCAAAACAGCGTTGGGTCGGGTGAGTGTAGGCGGGGTCGGACGGTCAGTAAGGGGAGTTGAGAATGGGAGTACGAGCTTGGGGCAGCAGTGTTCAATCGCCCCTTGGAATTAATATGGATTGTGGTCAATCACCCCCGCTGCGATTTCCGTTCGCCCGCCACAGGCTTTTTTGCCGCGAGACGACGGTCTCCCTGGGGAGGGATCGGTTTTGTTTGGCAAGCCTCAGTCGATCGTCGCTACAGGAATAAATCCAGCACTATTCTAGCTAGATCTACGAAGAAATCTCTAGAACGATCCAGCCCAGTCCACACGCTGGCGACACCTACTGGCGACTTTCCGCACGATTAGCCTCCTTGATAACACGAAAGAGATCCAAAAGTTCCCTGAGCCGAACTCGGATTACTGTCCGATAAACCGGGGAG
>VGZN01000340.1 GCA_016872635.1 Planctomycetota bacterium
GATTGGAAGCAAGGATGACGACATCGGCGATGCTACTGCGGAGTATGCAACTTACTCAAAAATTACTGATTCAACGATCACCGGATTTAGCGACGTTGGTCTATACTCACTGACCGGCAAGCAGAGCGATCAAACAACAGACTACTTTGGCGACTCGCAAGGGCCTGGCAACACGGGAAATGAGGCGAGGTGGAATATCCATTCCCTGGCAATCGCAGGTGGCATACAAGCAGGCGCAGCCCCACTAACAACTGCCTCACAGGGTGCATTCGTTACGACTAGACAGCACATTGACACCATCTCAGCGATCGATAACTCGCAAATCCGAAATCCTGGCGAAGTACAACGAGTCGGATATGAAACCTCGGACAAGCTAACCGGCGGAACTTTTACACTTGAATTCAATGGTCAAACAACCGAACCAATTGCAGTGAATGCAGATGCGGCGACGGTTCAATCAGCACTCGAGAATCTGCCGAATATCGGCGCGGGCAATATCGCGGTGACCAAGGACCAGGATTCCGATAAAGCACAAAGCTGGATCATCACCTTTCAAAAAGCACTAGGGCACTCAAGCCAACCATCAATAACCATTAGCACGGGGAATCTTTCACCCCAATCATCGACCAGAAAGACAATTCGTGAGACCCTCTTTGAGTACGATAACCAAGGCGAGCCGAATCTGGATGTGCTGTCCTTCAACCAGCTAACCTTGCATACGGATGCTGGAGGAGTGGCTGCTTCTTTATCCTTTGATCAATCAGGCAATGCAATCGCCATTGGTTTTGCACTTAACCACTATCATTCCCAGAGCGAGACGCTTGCATCGATCGACGACTCTAAAATTGATGCCGCGTCAGCGACGATATCCGCCCTTCTGACACCCTATATCGAGAACTATGCGTTTGGAGTGGCCGTCTCTGCCGGCACGGATCTTGCGCTCGGAGGTTCAGGTTCACATCTGGACCTTACTCAACAAGACTCGGCTCAAGCTTGGATCTCAGCCGACTCTGTCATCACCACCACTGGAGATCTTTCTGTAAACGCAACGGATGAGTCGTTCCTGCGGACCGGGGCAGGCTCAGGCAGCTTGGCAATTGGTACAGAGATCGGAGGCATTGCCGCCGGCGGAGTGGGTAACTTCATAAACGTTCGCAACAATGTACTTGCTTATCTTGGGTCGAAGCCAAATACGGATCGGAGGGATGATAACAAGCCTGATCTTAATAACTTTGGAAAATACAACGTTGACACTACGGCAGTTAGCGTTGGCGGTGATTTGTCTGTCGAATCGATCGTTGGCCAAACGATCAAGAATCATGCACGAGCCGTAGCGGTCTCCGGGGGAGCGGAATCAGGTCTAGCGGGTTCAGGCGCTAGCTCAAAGATTTTTTTGGCAAACATCGCCTTGGCTACTTTAAACAGTGCAACTGTAACCATGAGTGGATCTGGCAAGATGACGGTGCTAGCCAAAACGCTTGGAATGAATCCAGATTACAACGGCAAGTCTGATCCGGATATCTCCGATCGCACTTACGAAGTTTTCGCTCACGTTGGGGATGTAGCCGCAACAGCGGGTAGCTATGGTGGTTCGATCGGCGTTTCACTTGGGCTCATCACCAACGACGACTTGATCTCAGCACAGGTTCAAGGTAGCACCATTACCACTGGTGGTGGGGAGATTGCCGTCGATGCGATCGATCACCGAAATTTGGCTTCGAAAGTATGGGTGACCTCCATTGCGATAGCTTTAGGCGCAGCAGGCGGCGGTGGTCATTCCTTCATCTACAGCCAACCCATCGTTATCGCGGAGGTGGGACATGGTTCCCAGATCAAACCCAAGAATGATTCTCATCGCAGTGACTTGAGCATCATCGCCACCGGTCAAGAGTCGGTTCACGCGGGAGTTTTCGGAGGTGTTGCTGGCCTGGTAGCGATCGGAGGTTTCGTCGCGGAGGCGGATAAGCATGGAATCGTAGGAGCCGTCCTCGGAGCCGTAGGAACATTAAATGTTAAAAATTTAACGGTCCAGGCATTAGGCGACCATGACCTCGACGCTCATGGTTGGTCGCTCGGTGGCGGGGCCCTGGCCATTTCCGGTGATGGTCACCGATTGAAATATGACGAGCAAATCGTGGCCTGGGGAGGTGGTGATATCGGCGTTACCAACTCCACTGCAACGCTGGTTGCTCCTTCGGGCACAACCACGGTGAACGCCACGGGGAATGTTAGCCTTTTAGCGACCAGTTCAACCAAAGCCTATTCCAACGCCGGGCAAAAGCCTACTGAGGATCACCATTCCGGAGACTGGGGAGTGGCGGCGCTCGGTTTCTTCCATGCGCATGCGAAATATTTACCAACCATTTCCACTCAAACCATAAACCTTGATTTAACCTACGGGGGCGATCTAGAACTGATTGCCCAAACCGATAAGGGGAGTAGTCAGTCTCGAGCAGTTACCGCTTCCGGCACCTTACTCGGCTTGGATTTTACCAAGGCATTCAACACGATTGAGCCGAACGCAACTCTGTCGATCAATCATTCCACGTTGCAAGCTGCCCCAAACTCATCAGGGACCATGTCACTTCTTGCAACCAATGATATGCAGTATGACACTTACGCGTATACATTCGCAATCACAGCTATAGTCGGTGGCTCGGGCTCTCGAGTCTTCAATTCATTCCAGCCCATTGCAAAAATCAACTATTCGGGAACCAACACCCTGACTTCCGCCGGGACAGTAAATGTAGTAACTCACAATGCATGGAACAGATCCCCCAACACAAACGATGGTAAATCCGGCCTAGTCAATGGCGAGGATATCTACAACAGTTCTCAAGGAGCGGGAGGTGGTGCTCTCGCGGTAGATGCGTCGACCGTGGGAGGCCAGACAGAGAACCACGGTGCCGAGATCGTTCAGTATGTTGGCTTTGACGCCGGAGACAACGGAGAAATCACCGATGGAACCTTTACGCTGACGTATGCTGGCCAAACTACCAAGCCACTGGACTACAATGCGAAGGAAGAAGTTGTTCGGGAAGAACTGGAAAGTCTGTCGTGGCCACCAGGTGATGAATATCTCAAAGACAAAAAAATTAAGGTGAATAGATCCCATAATTCAGATAACAAGAAGCAATGGGACATCACTTTCTTGGAGGGATTGGGGACCCAGCAAGTCACGATCGACACCAGCAAGTTAACTTTCACTGGCAACTTATCTCCGATCCAATATTCCGATTCCGATACATTGCCCTGGTCCTATAAAGGCGAAAGCAAGATCGATTTCGGTACATCGACCACTGAAATCAAGGCATTGGATGTAACCAAACCGATCGACGTAAAATGGTTGGCGACCCAATCCGTCGATATCAAGGAATATGCAAGTCAAAAAATTATTGGTCTGATAGGTCATGGGTCTGCCAAAAGTACCGTTGCTTTGAATCTCGAAAATAATATTTGGTTGGATCAAGCAAACGTCAATCTAATTTCAGGTATCAATCAACTCACTGTCGGCGCGGCTGCGGATATCGACGCATTGAGTATAACCGGCGTAAACCATCCCGTATTCGGCGATGGTGATTCCGATGCGGTCGTCGTCGTGAACTCGACCAATACCTATGAGGACAAGAAATACGATGCCTCCAACCATACCGGTACCCATGTCATTGCGAACAAGGTCACCTATATTATCGGAGGTAAAGCAAGTGATTGGAGTGACAAAGTCACGCACCCAATTGATAACTCATTCTCAGCAAATATTTCCGCAGTAGCGCGGGCTGGTACCACAGGTGATGATTACTTGTCGAATGCTGTTATCAATCAGTTCATCAATTCAGAGATCAACTCGACGATCTCTACATCTAAAGGCGATTTGATCCATATACATACCTCTCAGGATACAACGGATTCCAAAGGGTACTACTCCACCAAAAATCAACAACAAGGCGAAAGACAGCCGGTTATTATCAACACGGAAAATGTTCATTTAAATGGAGAATTTGAAACCATCGTTTCTTCTTTCAATATCGAGGTGCTTGATAGCGGTATTCAAGTGAACGGAAATCACTTTGACTGGAGCGCGATCGATCAGACTACTGTTAAATACCAGAGTGTTGTCTCGTCACCGAGCGATCCCACGGGCACTCTGTTTCAGCCCTTCGTTGTCGGAAAGAGCCAAAGCGTCGAGGGGGCGCTCGGTGAGATCATGGACGCCACCAGCCTGAACAACTTCAAACAGAATTACACGGTCCCGCAATCGGAACTGGCCTACATTCTGCAACAAATCGAGGTTCCACAGCCGAGTATCCGGATCGTCGCAGACCAGATCCAGGGAACGGGTACGGTGACGTCCAGAGTGCCAAAATTGAACCTCGTGAATAAAACCTCCGGCTGGATGATCCTCAATGGAATCGCTAGCCACACCAATCGCAATGCGGGTAAGGTCCTGTTGCTCGATTCACAGGGCAACCCAACAACGGCTCCGGGGCTGACGATCCATTCCGAGCCGAATCCCGATAGAAAGATCGACGTCTCCGTGAGTCCGCCTAGTTCATCCAGTGCGAAACCGTTCATGATCGTCGCTGGTTATCTCAATGCCCCGTCAAGCGACGTGACCCTCACCAACAACTACGGTCCGATCATTGAATTAGCACCAATTCGGGCGGCTTCGGTAACCATCAATGTTCCGAACTCTGCCTTTGCTGTTTATACGCCCGACGCCTATTTCGGCACCGGAGGCAACAGCATGCTCGCTTTTGAAAATGCCGCCTACGCTAACGCGCTGGATCCTAATTCCTCCACGAACCCGAGCGCAAATCTTCCGTTCTTACCAGGCCAAACAAAGAATGCAAGCGATCAGACATACAGCGATCCCAATTACATCGCTCCCGCAGCGGCTGATTATGTGAACGGAACAAACAGCTCCAGAATCCCCTTAGCCGCATCGGGACCTACGCACGTCATTAAGCCACAGTTAGGCCAGGGGATAACCGCTGCTCAGATCGCGATCTTTGCCAAATCCATCGATATCAACGCACCCTTGAAGGTCGGGAAAACAGAAAATCTTTCCGTTACATTGAGCAGCGACCACGGCAATCAATTTCGAAATCACAAAGCTGCGTACGAGTCGGGCAGCACGTCCAATCCTCTTCTGGTCGTTCCAAATGTTTGCCAGGACTCTCCCGATGTGACTGCAACGTACGACGCCCGCACCCATCAAATCACTCTCTCATCGATGACAATATCGCAAAGCATTCGCGTTCTGCTCGATGGTCAAATCATCTCGACCGTAGATGGTTCGATGGTTCAGTTGCTGGGGGGGGCAGGAGGAATCACACAAGTATCGAATCAAACCGGAATCCCACTCATACTCAATAACATCGATGCGGGTGCGGCCAGTATCACTGGCACCGTAGAGTTTCGAGATACCGCGACCCAGATCAATACTCGCTACGTCTACACTAATGCCAGCGATGGCATTTCGGTTTTCACCACACCACGTGGTCAGAGTTACTCGGCAACGCCCAACCAGACGCTCAACTCCCGAACGATCGATTATCAGCCACAAGTCAACACGCTGTTCGTCAGTGGCCAGCGTCAGGATATTTTTAAAGCGACTGCGACGGGTTTTTCGACATCTGATGCTGGTTGGTCCCCAACGAGCGTATGGAATTTCGGCGATGTGTCGAAATCCGGGTTCGCCGAATTCCAAACCGTCAACGCAGCTTCGATAAGTTCGGATCAGAAGCAGTTAACACTCACGACCAATGGAACCGGAGGTGCAGCGAATGCAGCGTGGCTTCAGCAGCCGATCGATGTCTCGCGCAGCTTCATGGTCTCGTTCCGCT
>VGZN01000341.1 GCA_016872635.1 Planctomycetota bacterium
TATGCCTAGACCACTGCGTGCTGAACTGTTTGATCCCAACGAAGTGGGGATCGTCCATTGCATCCAACGCTGCGTACGACGTGCGTTTCTTGCCGGAGAGGATCCGGTTTCGGGGAAGAATTACGAATTCCGCCGAGAATGGATCCGGGCTCGGCTCGAGTGCCTGGCCTCGGTCTTCGGGCTCGATGTGCTGACTTATGCCATCCTTCCGAACCATATGCATGTCATCCTTCGCACTCGGCCCGATGTGGTGGCTCAGTGGTCGGATGAAGAGGTCGCCCGGCGTTGGCTGAGCCTGTTCCCCGGCCAGCGGGTCGATGAATCCTTCGGCCACCCCACCCAGAACAGTATCGATGCCATGGTCAATGACCGTGGCAAGATCGCGGAAGTCCGGAAACGCCTGAGCAATCCATCCTGATTCATGCGAGCGCTGGCCGAACCGATCGCTCGATTGGCCAATCAGCATGACGAGTGCACGGGCCGGTTCTGGGAAGGTGTTACGGGCCGAATTGTGGTCGTATTTTTGGCCGAATTGAGACGGTAGAGATTTAGCCCTCTTTTCGGTGTGTTGGCCGAATTGTTGCGATTTTTGGAGCGGACCAATACGATGTCACGGGCCGAGTCGACTCTCGTGGGACCAGTGCTGATTGGTTGAATTGCAGTCGTATTTCGACCAACCATGGTCATCGATTCCAGAGCCGAGCGACTCTATCTGCGTTCGAGCCGCATCTACGTAAAAAAAGTGCGATCGCTCGATTCGAACGATCACACTTCATGCGTCTTTTTGCGCCGTGGATTCTACTCGCCGTATACTCTATCCGCCGCGGATCCTATTCGCCCGCCGAGTGGGCCGAAGGTGTACGACGCCCAAGTTCGCGTGAGTACTCCATTAACCACTTCTCTAAGATGCCCACGGCCGGTAGGAAGTCATGCCCCTGGATCATCATTAGGTCGATATTGTTGTAGTTCTTCTTGCAACAGAAACAATGTGCTAGATTATTGCCCGGGTTCACTGCCGCGCGAAGCTCTTTGCAGTTGGGGCACTGGAACCGAAAGTAACCATCGCACTGCTTCGCAATCGGACCGAAATTACCCAGCCGCTGAATCGTTAATTTCACCGGTAACTCATTACGTATCCGCCAGAGTAACTCTTTCGTGGACATTATCGTAAATCCTTGAGATTTGAGTAGTGAGGTTGGAGTCAAAAATCTTTTAAGTCGACTTGGTTTTGCCAATGTGGCTGCATCAAGACGCGATTGATAACGTCGATGTCGATCGTTCGACCGTTGGCCGCTCGAACGGCTTCGAGCATTGCGGACAAGCACAGATTGCGACACCGATGAAGAACACCATCTGCCGAACGAATGATGAGCTCCGTCGCACCAGTCGTGAATGTACTATGCGCTAACCCAATCCGATCCAGTTCGCGATGGATAAACTCACGTACCACATCATCATGCAACCGCTTGGTTACGACCGAGTAAGTCACTCGGCTCTTGATATCCTGATTGACGGCCAAGTCCAAATTCGAGAGCAACTCCACTTGTTCAATCAGAATCAGGTTGTGGTTCTTGGGAAAGTCGTCAAGCAATAGCCTGAGCTTGCGAAGGTTCTCCATCTCCATCAAGTGAGCATCGTCGATGATGGTGACCAGCATTTTGCCGCTCCGATTGAGGCTGAACGCTTCCGCGAACGGTTTGCGCTCGCATTGGAAGGCCGAACTCTCGAATTCGATGCGAAAGGCTTCGCAAAGAATCTTCACTGTGTTGGTGTACGTGTGTAGCGTACGGGCGACCGTCGCTACCAGATGCTCCTTTTCCGAAAGTGTTTTCAGAGATTCTTTGATCACGGTCTTGCCCGTGCCAGGTCTGCCAACGACGAGGCACAAGCCTCCTTGTTGGCAATGCACGCGCGAAGTGTCGTGGATCTCTTGTTGATGGGGTAAAGGCGGGGTACGGTGTTTGGAGAAGATATCGAGGCTGTTTGAACTGAAGACCGATGGCACGATGCCATCGGAAGGTTTTCGCAGGATGCGTAGGCGGGCGCGAGAGATGTTCCAATGTAAGCCACGTTCATTCGCCCGCCGCACAGAGGGGACGTCGCCGAAGCTCCCGGCTTAAAATGGATTAGCCCGTTGCGACGTCAGCTTCGGGTTGACGTGCAGGGATCGCAGCGACACGGCGGTCATGGATGCCGCCGCAAGACAAATGCGGGATTGCGTCGTGGTTGCGTTGCCCAGTTCTGTGGTATGATTATCGCACGGAGTTTCCAAATGATTGAAATCAAGTATTCGGGTGACGCCCTTTGGGACAGGATTGAGAGAGCCGTGGAAAAAGTCAAGGACCGTTTACGTCGTGTGACGCGTGCCCTGAACGTTGCCAACATCCCTTATGCCGTCATCGGCGGTAACGCTGTCCAGTATTGGGTTTCGCAAGTCGACGAATCAGTAGTTAGAAACACTCAGGATGTAGACATCATTCTCAATGAACCAGACCTCGACCATGCTATTGATGTCCTAGAAAAAGAAGGCTTTATCTTTCGGCGTTCAGCCGGTATCTCGATGTTTCTGGATGGCCCCAACGCAAAAGCTCGTGATGCAGTCCATGTTCTGTTTTCAGGCAAAAAGGTTCGCGATGAGTATCTTGAGCCTGTCCCCCAAATTGACCAATATGAAATGATGGCAGATGCTCGGACACTCCCACTGGATCGCTTGGTGGGCATGAAGCTTACGTCTAACCGAGACAAAGATCGTGTTCACATTCGCGATATGATTTCGATCGGGCTGATTGATGCAACATGGCTAGATCGATTTTCGCCTGAATTACGGGTACGATTGCAAGAATTGCTCGAAGATCCTGACGGCTAACGGTCAATTCTGAACTACGACTTCCTGTTGGGAAGTGCGGCATAGAGCTGTGCCCCAAGTAGTGGAGGGATGACGCCTTATCGAGATCCTGCACGTCCAAACTACAACAATGGTGCAACCCACATCGACCATGCTCAAGCGAGGTCGTTGGGCGGATCCAACGATCCTTCGAATCTGCGACCGTTGGCAGCCGAGACCAATATGCGAAAAGGTGGCCACGAGGGGCAGCTACTTGCTTACGAGCAGTACTTGATTCGTAATGGTATGAGCCCTAAAGACGCCCGATCGGTTATTCAGGCGGAGATAGATTCGATGATAGTTTCGCCTCCTCCTCGCCCGATGGATCCACGGGTACTCGATCAACTTCCGTCCAACCCTTTGGACCAAGGTCGTCCAAGATGATTGAACAATCCCTTACGACCGAAAAATGTGCGATCGTCACATCTAATGGGTTGATGATCAATGGGCATATCTTCGATAGCAAATTGATGCTCGAGCATTACGTGGAGATTCTCGGTGCGCCTGGCCGATCCATTGACGCAGGTCCACCAGCTCCATTTGGACACAGGAACAATCAAATACATCTGTTTGACCCCGACGGAATTTACCTCACGGAACATCATTCATCGCGGCTAATCGAGTCTGTCAACTTCATCTTTGATCCGTCCGAAAGCCCTTTCCAAATCGAGAAGGCGTTCGGCGGTTCACTTGAGGTTGAAGGGCAGTCAATTCGGAGGGATATGCCAGAACGGAGTATGGCATTTACTTCTTTGAACCGGGACCTTCCAGGAGAATACAGTCTTGTTCTCGGCAGGATTTGGGTTGGCATATCAGCAAAAGGGCGGCGTGACATCTATGGCAAACGTATGCAGCCACGATTTATCGTTCGTGTGAGCATCTGCTTTTAGTCGAGGGAAGAATGGCTACACAGAGCAATACTCCGGATCAAGCGTATGAATTAGCTCAGGGTTTCGCTTCGTCAGGTAGATACCTTGATGCGATTTCCGCGTACTCCACGGCAATTGAAGGCGGCATGATTAGTCCAAATGCCCTTATTGGTCGAGGACTCGCGTTTCAGCGTATTGATGCTAACGACAGGGCAGTTGTTGACTTCGATGAAGTTATCGATTCAGCCCCTGATTGGCCGGGGATATCTGTAGCATTCTATGGCCGAGCCGTGTCACTACATGCATTGGGCCGCATCGGGGAGGCACTCAGTGACTGCAACGAATTGATCTGTAGGGATCCACAGAACTCGCATGCATATTATCTGAGGGGCACCATACACAAGGGGATGAAGCAATTTGACGATGCCCTACATGACATGGATCAAGTTATCGAGATCACCCCGAGTTATTGGGAGGCATTGTTTGAAAGAGGAAAACTGTACTTACAGCAGCAAGCACCTGAGCAAGCGATTGCAGATTTCACATTGGCGATGACGCATCAACCGACAGTAAGCTATGTTCCTGAAATACTTCGACTTCGAGGGATTGCGGAACAAACCATTGGAAATCATAGAGCTGCGATCCAAGATTTTACCGATTCAATCGCGTTGGCTCCTTCTGATGGCTCGCTTTACCTTCGTCGATCTCGATCATTTGACGAAGTTGGCGAAAGAACGTTGGCGGCAGAAGACTTTGAGAAGGGAATGCGAATGTCGCGACGCGAGACATAGGTTCGCTTTTCGAATCGCGTTGTTGCGTTGCGTTGTCGATGATGTTGGAGCTGAGAAGCGATGGCACGATGCCATCGCAATGTCTTAGCAGGATGCGTGCCCCGCTTTCAGTGCGTTGGCTGTTGATGCAATTCGGTTCGGTTGGAAGCGTTCCCGGTTGGAATCGCTAGGGACGCTTGCACAACTCGGAAAAGATGAAAACTGAAATAGCGAGACATTGACATCAAGCTTAAAACGGGCCCGACGGTAGGGGCCGCGAGTCGTCACCGGGACCTTCACGCACGTCCAAGGCGGGATCCTGCGGATCAGGCTATTCGGGCTTGCAGAGCCCCTGGGGGTGACGTCGAATCACTCGATCTATTCTGCCGACCGTTTGGATTTTGTGCCAGCCGGAGAGCTTCGCGTTGGGGAAACACTTCGTAATCTCGATGGCTTCGTTCGGATCGAGTCGATCGAGCAGCTTGGTAGCGAAGAACGGGTCTACAACCTTGAGATCCACGGCGAACACGTCTTTCGCGTTGCCTACAGCGGTGTGCTGGTGCATAATAGCTCGGGTTCGCAAGCCCCAAAGGGGCCACTGACAGGAAACGCGGATCCGCGTTCTTTATTGAGTCGTCAGGGGCCGAGTGCAATGTCCCCAGGTCGAGTTCAGGAAATGTCCGAGGAAATGATGGTTGGACAGTTCCCGTGGAGCCGAACTGGACCAATTCGGGTTGCGGAGGGGCCAAACGGAGTAAGGATCATCATTGACGGTCACCATAGAGCCAAAGCAGCAATTCAAGCTGGCGAGAAATCTGTTCCTATTACGATTGAACGCGTTTCACCCGAGCGTTGGAACCAATTGATGCAGGAATGCTTAGAGGCAGGAGGTATAAGATGACCTCAATTACTCAGGTTAATTCAGAATTTGTACTACGATACACTGCTGAACTATGCGCTCTGCAATCAGCGTTGCTGTACGCATGGACAACCCAGAATCCCGAGTCCAAGGACTATGACATGCTTTTGGACTTCCCAAAGGAGTGCTCGGTAGCGTTTGACGGCAATTGGCTAGCGAAGAGACATGGAACTGGTGTACGATTCTTGTCCGAGAAGGGCGTTTGCGTCGATGTTCCGTTTTCGGTGGATCAGCCAGACAAGATTGATCCTGATAGGCTTTATGACTACGTTGCAAGCTTGGGCGTGTTTGCTTCAGAACGGTCAGCGAAACCACGTAGGCTTGTCTTCTACGACACCTTCGATGAACTCGAGGCTTCCGGCAGGCTAATCACTTTACTCGACTCGACGGGGAGGAAACTGTAT
>VGZN01000342.1 GCA_016872635.1 Planctomycetota bacterium
AGTGATAATTGGAGGTTGGTTTCAGTGGGCAATGTTTCTAATCGCGAAGGTAATCTTGAAAGTGCAGTTGAGAATTTGCTTCCTGGACGTCCTCTATATTGGATGCGATCTCCCGCGAGTTCGCCAGCAGCGAGTAAGAACGGAAAATAGATCATGAGTCTGGATCGAGTATACATTCGTTTTAAGGGCCGCGTTTTGGGTCCATTGACCCAAGAAAAGACCATGGATATGGTCAAGCGTGGCCAAATCACTCGGCAACATGAACTATCAACCGATAGCGTTGCGTGGAGGGCTGCAGGTGAATTCGACGAGTTCTTTCCTAAGCAAATCTCATCGGCAAAAAGTCAAACGGAAGCGAGCAAGAAGGATGAGCTGAAAGTCAAGGAGCCAGCAGAGATAGAATGGTACGCGAATTTTGATGGTGCGAATCAAGGACCCATCAACGAAACAGGATTAAAAAAATGGATTGCCATGGGAAAGGTCGATAGTTCGACCTTACTTTGGAGGGCTGGAATGGCGAACTGGACGGAAGGCGGAGTCCTCATGCCTGAATGGTTCTCCGGCTCAGATAATCGCGCCGCATCACGCAAAGGGCGAGTCGAAGCGGTTATCGCGAATACTGGGTCTGCTTCAGATAGCAGCTCACGGGATGACCTATCTGAATTGACGGGTTTGCCGTTAAGGACTTATGGTTGGGTGATGTTCTTATCGATACTCGGAATGATCCTGGGTGTTTTGGGAATCATAGGTTCATCCATCAGTTTTGTTTACATCGCATCAAGTCCTGTTAGTGGCCCTCCGAAAGCCATGGCCGTGATTGTCAGTCTGTCCGTGATTGTTGCGTGGTCGATGTTCTTTTACATCAGTTTTTTGCTCCTCATGTACGGCAACAAAGTTTCTGTGTTGCGTTTCCGTGCCACCGAACAAGCATTGGCGGATGCATTTCGAGCGTTAAATCGCTTTTGGTTTATCTTGGGACTATTTGTCCTGGTAGGACTTGTCCTCGCATTGCTCATTTGGGGTGCCATAGTACTCGTTGGCGCTAGCGTTGCATCCATGGCAAACTGAGAAACCAAATAGCACAGCAAGTCTCAAATCGGATTTTTTGGTTGGTGAAAGTAGCGAACGCAATGGGAAGTGAAACCTCAAGTAAACCACCTTTGAGCTTTTTTGAGATGGACATTGAGCGACGATGTGGATTCTCATCGTCGTCCGGAACATACGCGAACCCTTGGTTTTCAGGGCTGATAGCTCTCGTCCTCACCGTCGCCTTTTACGGGATCTTGATTTTGCTGCCGTCGTCTTACTACACGCAGATTTTCCTAGAACGCGGCCCAACGCAGCATGCCGCGGTATTCTTTGGCCTGTGGTGCATGATCATTTTGCTGGTCAAGCAAAACAAGTTGCGATTGCAACGCCGCGCTCTCAATTACGATTCTATTCCGTCGACCCATCACTTTGTTCTGAGTTCACAAACAGCTGACCAAGTTGTCGCAAAAATCCACTCGAACGCAGCGGATCCAGAGCGATTCATCGCCTATAACCGGATCCTGATCGCGATCTCCAACCTGAAGAACTTGGGCCGCGTCTCCGATGTGGATGACATGCTTCGTTCGATCGCCGAACGTGACGAATCGGCCCATGAAACCTCCTTTGGACTTCTCAATGGTTTTCTTTGGGCGATCCCCGTCCTTGGTTTTATCGGAACCGTCTTGGGATTGGGATTGTCGATCGCAAGTTTCAGCAGCCTTCTCTCCAGCCAGAGCGATATGAGTGGGATCGTCGCGTCTCTAAAAGAAGTCACGGGAGGCTTGAGCACCGCCTTTGATACCACCCTTCTGGCTCTCGTTCTGGCGCTATTCCTTCAACTCTGGATGACCATTCAGAAGTCGAACGAGGAGCGGTTTCTCGATGACTGTAGTGATTACTGTATGAAGCAAATCGTAAGCCGGATCAAAATCCTGCCCTACGAACAGGCACGCGAGGTTTAGGTATGGCTCGGCGCCGACAGCATGGCCCCTCGGTCTCCTTCTTTGCCTTTCAAGACATCATCACATCCGTAGTTGGAATCTTCGTTTTGATCACATTGATCATGATGGTAGACCTCGTCTCTCGAAAGGGCTCCTCCTCCACGGCAGGTGCTGCCGAGGACACACTCTCATCCGTAATATCCGACATGCAGTCCGAGATTCAGGATTTGCAAGCTCGCTCCGAATATCTATTCCAGCGAGGAAAAAAGGTGGCTGGGGTGCAATCGCTGAACAAAGAGGAGGTCAAGGCTGACATGGAGAGACGCTTGCAATCGCTCCGAGAGCAATTGCAAAGAGCTGAATCCAAGAATCGGGAGATTGAAAAATCGATCGATGCTCAACTTGCCGAGCAAAAGCGACTTCAGATCGAATCTCTCAAACGGGCCCCCGAACGTGAAGAGCTCAAAAAGCTTCTTTCCAAACTCGAATTCTTAGAGACGAAAATCGGGGAACTGTCCACCGAGGATCCTTTGGTTTTCAAGAATGTCAACTTGATGGGACGAACTGTGGTTATCGTCGACCTCGAACCGAAGAAGATCTTTGCACTGGATCTCGCGAGCGATCAACGGATTGAGTTTTCGGGCGGAGCACGATTCTCGCAGTTCGAAAACTGGGTGAAAAGCCGACCGCTAAGTAAGCTTCACTTTTTCATGCTTGTTCGGCCCGGAGCCGCATCCTCCCATTCCAAAGTTCAAGAATGTCTTCAGGATTCCAACGCGAGTTTCGGCTTCGACCTTCTCCAGGACGGCAAGACAATCAAATTGCGAAGTGAGGCAAAGCAATAAGATGGCGCGCCGTCGATCCACTCAAAACACCTCGAGCCTCGATCTGTTCCTGGACACCATTTGCAATGCGTTTGGTGGGATCATGTTCATATCGATTTTGATCTCGATTTTGGTGCAGATGCGAGGAGGTCAGGAGGAGGACCCATCTCCGGTGAAAACGATTAGCCAATCGGAGGCAAAGCGAATGGAGGACGATTACGAGTCCCTCCAACGAAAACGGGAATCATTGCGACAAGAGATTGCCAGTCAAGAAAAGCTACTCGTCGGCGACTCCAAGGAGGACATCCTCGAATTGAACACAGTTATGGACGAGATTCAGTCTTCCATCGATAAAAACTTGAAGAAGCAAGCTGAACTAGTCAAGCAAACGGTTGACCTGGAAACCGAGATCATGAGTGAGGGAAGCTCGCTGGCGGAATTGAGCAAAAAACTCCAGGAAGCGAAAATCGCGGTAGCGGAACGTGGCAAGGAGATTGACGATGCACTCGATTCCAAAGAGCAATCCACGACGCTACCAAAAGTGACCCCAACGACAAAAGGGAACGTTGTATGTGCCATGAGGTACGGAAAACTTTACTTCGTAACCGATCCCCAAAGTCAACTACCTTCCGATGTTTATAAGCCTCATACTGATTCTCGGAAGTCGCTCGGGGTTTTATATGTATCTCCTCGCAAATCTGCTGGCTGGACAATGCCGGAGGACGGTTCATCGAAGTTTCGATCTACTATGCAAGGAATTTCCTCGACATCAACATTTGTTTCGGTTGCAGTATGGGCGGACTCTTTCGCGGAGTTTTCTGATTTCAAGAAGACACTCAATGCATTAGGATACGAATATGATTTGCTTCCAGTCGACGACGCGGTCGAACTGCCTCTTGGAAGCGGAACAAATGCCACCGTGCAGTAGTTATTGAGCGATAGCTGAACTGAAGAGGGACTGATGCCACCATCCCCACCACCTCTACGGAGGTTAACGACCCCGCCCTTGCCGCCTTTGCCTAGCCCCCCGGAAATCGGACCAGTCCAAAAGGTTTCTGAGCACGAAGACACCCGAAATAGTATCGTTATTGCCGCGTCGGTTGTTGGTTTTTTAGTGTTAGCGGTTCTGTTTCTGAGTTTGTTTGTTGGTAGTTTGATTGGTGGAGGCGCGGACTCCGGTGGCGGCAATGAGGCAAAGGGGGACGTTGAAGGTGTCTTAGCGACAGAGGATTCTCGCGGCCAGACTTTGGACGAAGGCCAATCCGATTCAGTGACGAAAGCTGCAGGCAACCCAAACAATGCCACTGCTGCTGGAACGTCCGCGATGGAATCTACAGAAATAGACTCTAGCAGTAGCATCGCGGCATCGACAGATACCGAGGGAACTACGGAACCGGGAGAATCCAACGAACCGGATGAAAAGGAGTCAACCACCATCCCTACCTTAAATACTTACACACGTTCACCCGCCGCAAGTTTAAGTTTCCCTAGGCCATCAAACCCATCGAGGGCAGGAGCCGCAGGGACCGACCTAGCGACATCAAAAGGTATCAACCCTTTCGTGGGCGAGGGTAAGCCTGCCGCATCAACTGTCTATGTGATTGATGTCAGTGGGAGCATGCAAGATCCCACAAAATTACCAAGGGTCATGAATGCGCTGATCCGAGGCATCGATGACTTGAAAGCAAGTCAAAAATTTTGTGTCTACCTGTTCGACTTTGGTTACTATTTTGAACCATCCATGCAGCAATTGACGCCGGCAAATAACGCCAATAAACAAAAAGCAAAGGCATGGTTAAGCAACCCGCCGGGCGGGGGTGGCACCAATCCTGTTCCAGCCATGTATGCGGCGATCACACAGGAACCGGAGAGGATTGTCTTGCTCTCAGACGGTGAGTTTGATCCGTACGCTGTCGATCAGATTACCCAGATGAACCAGAACCTTCGAAAGCCAGCCCGAATCGATTGTGTTGGGCTGATGGAGCAAGTGATCGTGCTACAGGAAATCGCTCGACAAAACAAAGGCGTCTATTAT
Organism: Planctomycetota bacterium; assembly: GCA_016872635.1. GTDB lineage: Bacteria > Planctomycetota > Planctomycetia > Pirellulales > Pirellulaceae > JBKCUI01. The sequence continues at coordinate 4,830 of VGZN01000342.1, forward strand.
CAAGCTTGGTAGAATCGGAACGCTAGTATGAATTTCATCCCATGACTCTCGGAATAAGAGTTCGGATTTCAGAGAAGCATCTGCTGCTCAACATAGTTGCTTTCGTTATAGAAGCTTCAGTAAATCACTTTTCTTCTGCTCGAAATCTTTGTCCGTAATGATGCCATTATCAAACAACTGTTTGAGTTGCGCGAGTCTTGAGACTACATCTTCATTGGTCGATGTTGTTGTTTGCTGAGGTGGTACCCCACCGATCGCTTGATTAATTATCGTCTTATTGGTGCCAGCATTAATCTCCTCGAGTCGAAGGTTTCTCCGCAGAATAGCGGCGTTTTCCTCTTCCTCTTGAGCAACGCGATAGATCATTCTCGCTTGGGCCTTCGGCAGATAGTCCACTGACTCCTTGTGACCGGTTATTCCATGAAAATGAACAGTTGCACCAATGAGGTTTTCTTCTAAATGCACGTCTGCGCAGTCCCGCCATAAACAATCCAAAAAGTTCATTCGTCCCAGTATCTTTTGCCTGAAAATAATAAATCTTTTGTTTGTCAGCACTACGCAATCCGGCGATAAATTCGCGATAGGCTTCTGTTGCACCGCCATGTATCGGATCTCCTCACTGGATGTACAAATCTGAGTCACGCGATCGTGAAGCTTAGCAATCACTGCCGGATCTTGGCCATCAGCGCAGAACCGCGCAAACCCTGTGGGCTCAGCTTTTCTTACAGGTACCGATAAATCCGAGACATTGGTTGAAGGTGCATCGATAATCCTGGCGACGGGAATGGGCGGTACAGAAGGCAGGGACACAACTGGCTTCTGTTGCGCCGTTATCGTAGTGAAAAGATTCTTGATTCTCCCAGCCTGGCTCCATGGCCCTGTTGCGTCGGTCGCAACTTCGGTGGTCGGCGTTATCTTGAGGTATTGTCAAATGTTGTGTTTTGGGATTTTGAATTAGGCGGCATCCTGCAGGATTCCATCGACGAACTTTCTTCCTTCCAAGAGGGAGATGATG
>VGZN01000343.1 GCA_016872635.1 Planctomycetota bacterium
TGGCGGTGATAAGGCTGGCGGTGATAAGGCCGGCGGTGACAAGGCTGGCGGTAAACCGTCTCCCGCGGGGCAGAAATCCCCTCAAGCGAATCGAAACCCGAATGAAAACGAAAAAGGGGCTAAAAACGGACAGCCGGGTATGGGTGGAGGAAGCGAAAAGGGCGTGGAGGATGGAACTGAGAAAGACAATTCCAAGCCTAGCAATGCGGGTTCAGGGGTGAATCGCAGTGGAAAAACTCCTGAAAGCAGTGCCGGTGATTCCGGGCCCGGGACACCTGGCGTGGCAAAGGATTTTGGTGCGGAGAAGGCCAATCTTGACTATGCCGACAAGACCACCGACATGGTGCTTGAATACTTAGATCGGCAACGAGATCAACCTGACCCAGAATTGCTGAGGAAGCTCAATTGGACACCGGAGGATTTACGGAAGTTCTCGGATCGTTGGCGTGCAGCAAAGGATCATGCTCGAAAAACCCCGGAGAAGAAGGAAGAGCTTGACGCGGCATTGCGAGCATTAGGTCTTCGCAGTCCGGACCAGAAGATAAATCGCCTGAAGGACAAGGATGACAATTTGCGAGGCATGCAGGAGGGTGGCGGCAGGCTTCGTCCCCCCGAATCCATCCGCGAGCAATTCGAAGCTTTTCGAAAAGCGGCAGGCAAATTGGATAAATCGCCCTAGCTAGGAATTGCGGAACTTGCTAATTCCTGATGTGAGAACACGCAGTGCCAATCGTTACCGATGCAACTTCGGGCGTTAGGCAGCGCGTGACTATTTCACTGGACTACCACGCGGATCTGACACACAGGATGTTCGTCAGACGCGACATGCAGAGTCAGAACGAGCAGGGATGCCACCAATGCAAATCTTCAACTCTTACTTCGGCGGATTGGATCGAAGTCGTTTAGTTAAAGCTTCGACATTTTTTATGGCTGGAGTTCTCTTTGTATCCGGCGAGTCGTCGATCCAAGCGGACCCACCACTTTCGAACCTATTCAAACGGCCTGGTAACAAGGAAGTATTGAACAAGGCGAATGAGCTGAAGGCAGAGAATGGGCCTTGGTTGATTTTTGCGATGGCCTTTGAGGGTGATTCTGCCAAGGAAAAGGCAGAAGCATTGGCATTGGATCTGCAAAATGACCATGGCTTGCCCGCGTTTATCATGCCGAAAAAATTCGACTATAGCGAACCGGTCCTTGGGTCGGGTATCCGTGAAGATGGTCGTCAAAAGGTGATGAAGTATCGCAACTCGCAAGTCAAAGAGGGGTATGCGGTGTTGGTTGGTGAATTTGATTCCACCGAGAGTCCATCGCTGAATCCAACACTTGCGAATGTAAAGGCAATCAAGCCAAAATCGTTGGTCACGACGAAGTCAGGGGAGCTCAAGAACGAGGATGAGACCATCAAAACGTTCAAGAGTAAACTTCGTACGTTGACGAAAGAACGGACACCAGGGCCTTTGGAAACTGCGTTTGTCACTAGGAATCCATTGTTGCCAGCAGACTTTTTTCAAGCTCCTGAAATGGAGAAATTTGTATACGATTTGAACCGCGATCCAGGATACAACGAGTTTTCGCTCTTGGAGAGTAAAGGCAAGTACACGGTGCGTGTTGCAACCTTCAAGGGGGATGACAAATTCGTCTCGTGGGGTCGCTCTGGCGACTCGGATAAGAAAAAGAATGGCGATGAATTGACGGAACTAGAGAAGGCTGCGGAACGAGCTTACATCGTCGTCAAGGCGCTGCGTGCTGCAGGTTATGAGGCGTACCAATTTCACGATCGTAATCAAAGCATCGTAACAGTGGGTAGCTTCGATACACTTGGGGCTGCGGATGCCAAGAATCAGTTTGTTTACACTCCAGGCATACGTGAAATCGTGGAGCGATTCGGTCCGACCTCGGTAGTTAAAAACACAAGTGATTTCGGAGTAAATTTTGGTCCAGCAGTCCAGCCAAGGCTACTTACGGACTTGGTAGATCAACGCAGGATTCCTGAGTTGAATCAAGGCACCCGAAAGGAACAGATTGAGTACTTTACGAAAATGGCGGTTGGATTTGATATGCGTCCAACCCCGATGGCGGTTCCTCGATACCAGCCATCCCGTTTCTATGCGGGTTCCAAAGTGGGCGGTCGATAATAGGCGTGACCCAAGGCTGTTGTAAGCAGCTTCGGTGCTAGCCGCGGGTGTGGTGCTCGCTGCGTAAAATCAAGATCGTTGTGTCGGGTTATGCGTCCATCCCTATGACATCGACGGCTGGCGTTCTGTCGCTTACGGGATCGTGATTTTGCCAGTGGTATAGAAACTGATAGCAGTCGGGTTGCCATGCGCAGCAGGGCGTTGGACGCTTGCGATTCACGCATCGGACCGCGGAATGGAGCGAAATCCCCGAAGCTGATGGTTTTTCCGATCAAGACTGGCGATCCCCGTAGAGTTTGATCCCCGTAGAGTTTTCCTTGCCAGCAATCTCGTTCTTAAAGGGTTTTCGGATCGATCCTAGGCTTCAAAAACTAACAGTCGCCACCGCTTTCGAGCGGTTTTTTTATGGCTACACTATGGTTACTGCGAAAATCCAACCCTTTAGCTGGCAGGAATGTTCAAAATGATGCCTTTTACCAGTCCGCTTCCAAGAGCGCTTTCCCGACGGTTTCAACGCCGCACGCCTTCGTTTCTGAATCGCCTACGAATCATCAACAGTTGTGTGATGCTCGCCGGGCTTTCCTCGATGGTAATGTTGCTCATAGGCTGTACTGGGGGGGAGAGCAAGAGTTCATCTAGTTCAAATTCGAGCAAACCCAGCGCGGGGGTCGCATCATCTGGAACGGGCAGCGTTTCCGGCAAGGGGGGAACGAAGCGGATTATCCTCCTCAACAACACGGATTCGCCGTTTTGGGATGCTGCACGTGCTGGGATCAAGAAGGCGCAGGATGATCTCAAGCTTATTGATGTTGGGTTCACAGCGAGCATGGACTCCAATGACGGTACTGAAACGGGCCAGATTGAAAAGCTCCGTCAATATGGAACTCAAAGCGACATCGCCGCAGTGATTATCTCGCCTATCTCGTCAACCAACCCTGCCATTGCGGACGAACTGAAAAAGCTCAACGCAAAAGGGGTAACGATTGGCTGTTTCGATAGCGATCTCGACAAGAAGTTTGTCGAGAATCGCGAGTTCTATGTCGGAACAAACAACATCGCCGGTGGCAAGGTACTCGGAACTGCCGCGAAGATGCTCAAACCCGATGGCGCGCCGTACGTTCAGTTTGTTGGTGTGGATAGCCAGCAAAATGCTATCGAGCGTATGGATGGATTTACCTCCGCCGTTGGCGAGGCTTTTGCGCAAAAAGATCGAAAGCTCGATGATGCCGATCGCAATCGCGCACGTGACAACGTGCGTGACGTGATCGCCAAGTATCCTGATCTTTCGCTTCTAGTAGGCATTTGGTCTTACAACGCGCCAGCGATCGTCGACGTTGTGAAGGAAAAAAAGGCGCGTGAAAGGTTCACCATTGTAACTTTTGATGCTGAAGCGATTGCGATCCAGCAAATGGGAGAAGGAATGATTGACGCAATGGTTGTCCAGAATCCATTTGCCATGGGATACGACTCGGTTCGCTATGCCTTTGCAAAGGCCCAGGGGGATCAAGAGACGTTAAAGAAAATGTTTCCGAACATGGGACAGCCTGGTGGGGATATTATTGACACCGGCTTGAAGGTCGTTGTTCCTCCGGGATCCCCGCTCAAACAAGAGATGTTCGAATCGTTCGGTCCAAGCGTCGAGTTCTTGGATCTCCCAGCCTTCCAATCTTGGCTCAAGCAATACGATCTTACGAGTTCATGACCAACGAATCACCGAGCCTTGTGGGAAGATTGTGGTCCAGCGTTGAGTTTAAGCTGATACTGTCGTGGCTATTGGTTGTGATAGCCACGATGGCTCTGGATACCAATCACACGTATTGGAATGCCTCCGCGGATTCGGCGCAGTTGATACTTCGCCAAACCGTGCTGCTTGGTTTCTTTGCATTGGGTAGCGCCATCATCATCATTTCGGGGGGGATTGACCTCTCGAGTGGATCCGTTATCGCGATGAGTGCAACGGTGTTCGGTTCTCTGATGATTGTGCTTGACCCGGAGGGATTTAAATCGGGGCATGTTTCTACGACCGCGGTCATTCTTGGGATCGCAGGAACGCTCCTCGTCGGTGCCATGGTTGGTACGCTCCACGCATGGTTAATCACTAGCGTTGGACTACCGCCATTTGTCGCGACGCTCGCGACGTTGGTTGGGCTTCGGAGTTTTAGTCGGGGATTAACACCAACTCTAACAGGTGGCAAATCCCAAATTGATTTCCCAGATGCGAACCTCCGGGATGCTCTGAAGGATGTGACTACGATCACTATCGTTTTTGCAGTCTTTGCAGTCTTGCTTTGGTTTTTGATGAGCCGCACGGTGATTGGCAGGCATTTGCAGGCGATGGGAGGGAATGAACAAGCTGCCAAGCTTAGCGGCATTCGTACCGACCGCTTGAAGTGGTTGGCTTACGTGTTGGGTGCGGTGTCTGCTTCCATCGTTGGGATAATCTCTTTTGCCGATAATGGTTCTGCCAAGCCGGACATTATGGCGCGCGGATATGAACTCAATGCCATTGCAGCATCCGTGATTGGCGGTTGTTCTCTCCAAGGTGGTATAGGGACCATCCCTGGCACAATCCTCGGCTGTTTGTTCCTTCGCACAATTATTGATGCAGTGCAGAAAATTGTTGGTGCTGGAGCGGATGTTTTCGAAGGAATGATCGTTGGGATTGTGGTTGTCGTTGCCGTGACATTCAGTCAACGGGGTGGAGGTAAACTCGTCGGCAAAAAGTACTTTTCGAATGAAATTGGTTGGAGCGTTATTCCGACGTTGGGGTTGTTGTCTGGATTGTCCTATCTACTGTTCTTCGGCAAACGCGAATGGTATGCGCCGTACCAAGCCGTGGTTTTTGGGTTGGTGGTAATCGGTGCGCTGGTGGTTCGAGCTGTTCTGGAATCACGCACTAAGTTGAGTGGTCGGTCATGACCCAAACCATCATATCGATCCAGAATATCAGCAAGCACTTTGGCGGCACCCGAGCGTTGCACGAGGTTTCCTTCGATGTGATGCCCGGTGAACTGCATGCGATTTGCGGTGAGAATGGGGCTGGGAAGAGCACCCTGATGAAAATTTTGTCGGGGGTTATCACATCTTACGACGGTAGTCTAGCAGTCGATGGTAAATCGGTGCAATTCATAGGCACCCGCGATGCTGAATCGGTCGGGATCAGCATTATTCATCAAGAGCTGAATCTGGTGGAGCAGCTTTCCATCGCGGCGAACATTTTTTTAGGGCGTGAATTTCGCAGCGGCTATGTTTTCCGAAATGATCGTGCGATGGAAAGAGCCGCTACAGAGCTGCTTCGCTCGCTCGATTGCGACATCCCTACCTACAAGCTGGCTGGTTCGTTGCGAGTAGGCGATCAGCAATTGATCGAGATCGCAAAAGCGTTGAGTTTGAATAGCCGAATTCTAGTGATGGACGAACCGACCAGCGCGTTGACCGAAGCGGAGGTGGTGAGACTTTACCGTGTTATTGCAAAGCTTCGGGAGCAAGGAACAACGATACTGTATATCTCGCACAAGATGGATGAGGTTTTTGATCTTTCCGATCGCATAACAGTACTTCGAGATGGGCAGTTCATCGGGACGCGAAATACCCAAGAGACGAATGCGGCGGAGATCACCAAGTTAATGGTAGGCCGCGATATCGAGTCACTCGACTTAGGTCCTCGCAATGCCCGTGGACAAAAGG
>VGZN01000344.1 GCA_016872635.1 Planctomycetota bacterium
GGTTTCTCGGCTATATACCCACCAGCGGACAACTTGTTGATCTCGACGAAACAGCATCGTATCGAGTGAAGATCGCTGAGTCTAAATCGAAAACTTATCCATTGTCGATTCAACTGCTAGACCAAGCCAATAACCCATTGAATCTCTTTGGAGGATCCTATCTGCAAAGCGAATCAGGGGTGCGTTACCCGATCGGATCGATTGACTTGGATCAAGGCCAGATCGATCTGCGGACTCAGGCCCTCGACTCAACTGGCGAGAATATTACATTTACACCACCGGCAATACCCGTGGCCAATGGCCAAAAACTGGTTTACCACGCCGGTCTCTCGGAAGCATCCCAAACGCTTCAAGATGGAGATGCTTTTTGGGCAATCGTCGATCCCAATGAATCCGGGTTGATTCGACTGGCTCTCAGTGCCGAGCAAGCCGAGGCAGCCAATCCGGCCGTCCAAGATGCACTGGCTCATTTGACGGCAACTTTCAAAGGATTGCAAATCCCTCTTACTCCCGATGGAAAGCCGAGTGGTTTGCAAGCCGGCCAGTCTTTTTCAATTCAAACAAACGGTTCAACAAAAACATTTACATTTACAACCGATGGGGCCTTATATGGCAACTGGCCCGACGGGACTTTCGCCGTAAAGCTTGCGACCGATTCGACTCAAGAGCAAGCCGATGAAATCATCTCGGCCATCAGCCAAGCCAATATTGGTCTGAAGGCAAGCTACCAAGGTAGTGGCAAGATCGCCATCGGAACCCAATCCGATATTTTGATCACCGCATCGTCTAGCGCTTTGCAGGCAGCCGATATTCCTGTGGATATTCCAATCGGAAATTTCGAAGCGGGTGTTGGCCTAGTCTTTCTAGACGATCCGAACTTAGTCGACAACCTGCCTGTTGTCTATCATGCGGTTCCCGGCAAACCGATGCGCGGATTGGTCGACGGCCGAGTCTACCATGTCTACAACGTCCCGAATACCAACTACAACCCGGTTGTCCCTCAGTACATCCTGACGCTGATGGACGGGTTAGAGGTTTCAAGCAATGCCAATTCAGGCAGTTTTGAATTAAAGATCACCGCCCCAAATGGCACGTCGGCAACGACCGTCCCCTTGGCATGGAACATATCGACCGAAGACTTACAATCGCAGATCAATAGCCTTGGTCTTCCCGATGTCAATGTTCGCGTTAGCGGCACAGGTACTGCCGCCAATCCTTGGTTCATCGATGGGGTCAATCTCGATGCTGTTGCACTCCAGAATAGCAGTTTGAGCCTCAATGGGATTCCAACTGCTGCAAAGCTACAACAAGCCTCACCGCAGGTCCTGATCGACTCAGATGCTGACGCTGGTACGTTTACCTTGGAGGTCACTGGCAATGACGGCGTTGCTCGAAAGACCGGTGATTTAGCTTGGAATATCTCCGCATCGCAGCTACAAGTCGCGATGAATGGATTGGCCCTAAGTGGCGTTTATGTGAACGTTGAGGGATCCGGCACGGCGGAGGATCCCTGGTTGATCGATGGCGTGAAGCCATCTCAAATTGCCATCGACAGTGCCAAACTGTTAAAGAGCACCAAGTCAACAGACATGCAGATGACCAGTGCGCGCCAGGTGCAGTTCTATAATGGACAATCGATGGATGATGCGACCGGCCACCAATTTCCGATCACAGGATCGGACCGTGACAATGGCACGCTGACCATCATGCTACCCGACAATGCCCCAATCGTCTCAGCCGATGACAGTCCATTGATCGGCGACGGCATCAATGCTCCAGTCGTTACGTTTGAAGCGATACCAGTCAACACCTTGGAAATTTTCTCCATTGCCACCAGCGGTACTTTTACGCTGTCCTATACCGATGCCTCTGGAATCGAACATACATCAAGCGACCTGGCGTTTGATGCTACAGCATCGCAGATCGCGGCTGCAATCTTTGCAATCACGGGAGACTCCGTGAGTGTCACCGGTCGAGGCAGGATCAGTTCACCGTGGATGGTAACAGGCCTGACTGTCGAACAGATCACATCCGAGAGCAAAATGAAGAATCCCCTTGGAGATCCGACCGAGCTTATTGGCCAAATAAGCGATGGAGCGGGCTATCGGATATGGGTTGAACATGTTCAAGGGGGCACGTTTACGCTGACCTTGGACAATACTCTCGAGCACGTCACGACGGAACCAATCAGTTTCAACGCCACAGCCAGTGATTTGTTTACCGCATTACGAGCCCTGCCTGGTATCACTGCACAGGTCACTGGGGCCGGGACCGGCGATGACCCATGGATTGTCCACACTGGTGCATTACCCATCCGAACTGGAGATCCTCTGGTATTCCGAGATTCTTGGGGAATGCCGGGCCTTGGGATGATCGATGGTCGCACCTACTACGCGATCGTGCTTGAGCAGAGCGATGATCCGAGGGAGATCACTCTGCAATTGACAGCGACGCTCGATGGTGCCACGGGAGGTTCGAGCGACTGGGGGAATATCGCTACGAATCAGCATATCGAGATGAGGCCCTACCTGCCGCTTGTACCAGCATCCGCACCCGGCCTCAATGGAAAACCGGTGACGCTTTATGGCACAAGTGGCCAAGTGCCTGATGGGATCACAATCACGGCAGGTTTAGATTCCTCTCATAGCATTGGCTCCTACGCTAACTTAGGCGGATTTCCGCTCTTATCCTACGCGCTTGGAGTAAATCAGCTTGGGTCCCTGATAAATAAAAAAAATGACATTGCTGGTGCCGACAGTTGGATTGAAAATCTGATTAAAAATCGAATACCTTCTGAAGATAAGGACGTTCCAAATCAATGGGAAATTGTCGGTGCGGCTGCGTTGCAATGGATTGACAACAAGGTTGAGGTCATTGTAGGACGGACGGCTGAAGTCGGGACAGACGGAACGCTGACGATTCATAGCGATATTAACCAGACGCTCAGCACCGTATCAAACGCTGGGCTTAGCAAAACGAATTCAAAGAATGAAAACTGGGCTGTTGCAGTAGCATTTGCATTTTCTAATGTATCAAACACTTCCAAGGCTATCGTTTCATCCAACGCGATCGTTACCGGCGGGTACGGGGTAGATATCAACTCAAACGTTTCCTACGTGCCACCTGCCCACTGGCCCTTTATACGACAGGTTGATCAACTCTTCAGAAAGGATCAAGAGTTTTGGAAGCATATCCTTGGTGAGATGGAAACACTCTACTCTGACATATTTCTTGGAGTTCTTGGGCTGCTGACTGCAAATTTCAATACTGTTGCGAATGTCGGTATCGCGCGGATTGGGGGCGATAAAAAGAATTCCGAAGATGTCATGAAATTTGTCTTAACAGGTAGCTTTGCGTACGAAATCATCCACAACGAAAATCTCGCTCAAATCGCTGATGGGGCCAAGTTGAATGTGCCCGACCAACAATTTACAACCTACAGCATGGTTACCAATTCCGAAGAGGAGAAACCAACAAGTCCACAAAATAAATGGCTTGCTGACAATAGAACGCAAACGGTTGGATTTAACCCCGATAGTAACTTCGGTCCCGACGCTCGAATAAGGCTACGTTACGACACGGAACTAACGGAATGGATCGGCCCGGAAGCAACGGCAAGCGAAGTGCAGTCCGCGCTTGAAAACCTAAAGCTGATCGGTGTTGGAAATGTATCAGTCAGCGTAGACCCAAGCCGACCTTACGAATGGAAGATTCAGTTGCTTAATAAAGTCGAGGATTTCACTCGCCGTCAAATAGCAATACAGACAAAAAACATCGACAATCCAAAACTTTATCAGACCGATGAAGATAACAATACACCAACGCATGGTGTCTCGGTCGTAGCAGAGACCAATGCCAAACAGTGGGGCTTGGGGGGGCAACTTTATTTTTCTCTACCCTACATCATCCACGGTTTGGTTTCCGGAGATGGCAGTGGGATCGCCAAGGCATGGCGTGAAGGAGGACCATTTAGAAGCGCTGCAAAAAATGCTTTTGGCGGATCGGTCAGCCTGCTGACGATGGATGGTAGTACACAAGCACTTTTGGGTGGATTCGACTCCTACTACGATCCCGCTGATGCTTCAACCACACCTTATGCTCAATCCACCGAAGTTTACTACGGTACTGGCAACGAAGGTGGATTAAGAATCTCCGCCAACACAAGAAACGGTGTGGTGCAGGTTGCACAAGCTTCAGCCAACAGTTCTGGATTTGGATTCGAGGGGAGCGTCGCCTACGTCACGATGGGAGAACCGCACAGTGATATTAAGTCAGACGATCGGCGACAAAAAACACATGCGAAGATGATCGCAAGTACGGTTCCGCTAAAGGTGACCCCGATCAGCCGTGAGTCCGATGGTGGGATTTCAGTCAAGGCAAATGATCAGAGCTTTGGGTGGGCCATCACGGGTTCACTATTGATCGGCCAAAGCAAAGGTATTGGACTCAGTGGATCGGTGATTGAATTAACACGAGACGTGCAAGCCTCCATCGGTTCACAGTTGGCAAGTATCGATCCCTATCTGCCTACAGATTCAGGCAACCTCGCTTCGGCAGTCCCCGGATCGCATATTTCCACCAATGGAAGCATCGACGTCCAATCCACTCTTAGCGGTACTGTTGTTCCACTTGCCGTCGTTGGCGAGTTCTCTGTGCGTTCGTCTGAACATGCACGAGATGAAGGGGCAGGTAACGCGGGCGAGCAGGGAGACAACAGCTTCTTTCGCAAACTCAAAAATATTTTCGGAGGGGAAAAAAAATGGTTCAAACTCCGTGAATTGCCAAAAGACATTAAAAGCAGTGTTTGGGAAAAGGAAAATAAGTGGCTAACAAGCGGTGGAAATGATGGGAAATTCGGATTCTTTATATCTGGTGATTTCTCGGGCGCGTTCGTGGAAGACCAGGTCTATTCTTACGTCGATGCTTCGGGGAATTTAATCGGAGCGAATGCGGCAAATTCCAAATTAGATGTATCTAGTGGCAATTCCACAACGATCAATCCTGGCGCCGGTGATTTCTCGCTGCAATTTAGCAAGGAAAGCACTTCGAATAAGACCGGGGGCTTTGCGGGCTCGGTCGCTTGGGCGGACGTAAACTCGGATGTTCAAGCATGGGTTCAATCGGCTTCGCTCGATCAACTTGGACTGAACGTATCGGCCACAAACAACAAGAAGATAGGAAGTGGGGCGGCAGGCTTGCAAGTTGACTCTCCTACAGGATTTGACCTGCAGGTTATGGGGTCGGTCGTGATCAACACGATTGACAACACGACCAAGGCCTGGATCGACCAAGCAAACCATACCAATGCCGGGGATATCTCTGTAAGGGCCCTCCAAGCCGACGAGATCTTTGGCCTGGCAGGAACTGCCCAATTTTCGATCGCACCCTTTCGGGGCAAAACCGTTTTCGGTTTCGGAATGAGTGCAGCTTGGTCGGAAATCAACAACACAACGGATGCAAGCATCCAGGGGAGTACGATCTCACAAACCCAAGGCAACACCTTGGTCTCGGCCAATGATTTCACCGAGAGCGAAGCTAGAAGCTTTGGGGTGCAAGTAGTAGTGACTGCCGGAAACGTGATTGAAATTGGAGGCATGTGGACTGCTAATTTGTTATTTCCGAACACATCTTCCACAATCTCTGATAGCCAAATCTATAGCACCTCGGAGCTAAGCCTAGCTCCAAAATTCACTGCGACGGCATGGCTCAATCCATGGATGGTTTCATTTGCAGGTTACTTCTCACTAGGTGTTTCAACTGGGGAAAAAGAT
>VGZN01000345.1 GCA_016872635.1 Planctomycetota bacterium
AAAAGGCTTCTTCAACAGCAATATGCTGCTGGTGGAGACGGAGAGATGCATGATGCGCGCGGCGGACAAAACGGTGATTGTCGCGGACAGTACCAAATTCGGACGTTCGAGTTTAGCGCGCATGTGCGAATGGAACGACGTCGACACGCTCGTGGTGGACGACGAACTGGATGCACAGTGGAGGGATTTCGTTGGCGAGTTGAAGACGCAGCTCCTGTTAGCCGCAACGGAATCTCAATCATCCGACACCCATCCGGCCGAGACTAGTTCAACCGAAGTATCAACCATCGAGACGAATAGCCCAGGTCCGGGCGTTCGTGCCGACAATTCATCCCATCATGGCTTGCAAACATCATGAGTGCATCAATACAGACAATGGATCCGAGTCGCATTGAATCTTTGGTTCGCAACGCGATTTCCCAAGCGCTGTCCGGGGGGGCTGACTCAAGTTCAGTCGGCGTCTATGTTCCCAAACTGGTCGTGAGTATCTCCGCGAGGCACGTGCATTTAACGGACGAGCATGTCGAGAAGCTTTTCGGCAAAGGCAAAACGCTGACGCCGGAAAAAGACCTCTACCAAGACGGTTTTTTTGCGGCGGCTGAAACCGTGATGATCGTTGGTCCGAGGCGACGGATGCTTCCCAACGTGCGGGTGCTCGGGCCGACGCGAAAGGCGAGCCAAGTGGAACTGGCATTCACCGATACGATTTCTCTCGGGATCGACGCCCCGGTCCGTCATAGCGGGGATATTCGGGGCACGCCCGGTTGCGTTTTGGTGGGGCCCGCAGGAGCGGTCGAGCTTCATGAAGGAGTGATTCGCGCAGCTCGTCACGCGCACATCAATCCACGCGATTGTGCTTATTACGGAGTTAAAAACGGTGACTTTATGTCGTTGTCGGTGAAGAGTCATCAATGCGGCGTCACCTTTGAGGACGTCTTGGTTCGCGAGGATGCGAATGCCAAGTTGGAGGTGCACATTGACACCGATGAAGGCAACGCTTGTGACTTGGACCATGCCACGACGATTGAATTAAAGCGTCAGGCTCCTTGCAAATGCCATGACCATTGATCTTCGATTCGCAAAATCGTTTTCAAGTTTCCTTAACTAGTTTTAGTACAGGTTTACGTTTTTCCCTTTCTTGGAGTAGCAACTGATGGCAAAGAACAACGAAGCGCTCGGCATGATCGAGACCAAAGGCTTTATCGCCTTGGTGGAAGCAGTCGACGCAATGATGAAAGCAGCGAACGTGAAGTTCCTCGGATGGGACAAGGTCGGTAGCGGCTTGGTCTCAGCCTTTGTGAGTGGAGATGTGGCAGCGGTTAAGGCTGCGACGGATGCAGGCGCAGCGGCGGCTGGCCGAATCGGCCAAGTGTTGAGCGTTCAAGTAATCGCTCGTCCGCACGATGATTTGAACAAGGTCCTGAAGGTGTCTGCTCCTTCTTCGTCGGCCGAGTAATGATCGCTTAGGCATGATCACAGCGGCATTTATGAGTGAATGCTTCTCGTCGAACATGTTTTGCTGATTGAACCGTTTAATAACAAAACAAACCCAATAAAAACGTTAAGAAAGAAATTTGACAACATGCAAAACGCAATTGGATTGATCGAAACAAAAGGCTTGCTGGCTCTGATCGAAGCCACCGACGCTATGGCGAAGGCTGCAAGTGTTGAAATCGTTAAGCGAGTCGATATCGGTGGCGCTTATGTGACAACCGTGGTCAGCGGTGATGTCGGAAGCGTTCGCGCTGCGGTTGAGGCGGGCGCTGCTGCTGCTTCGCAAGTCGGCGAATTGGTCAGCAGTCACATCATTCCTCGTCCTTCCGAAGGGTTGGCTTCCGCGTTCTTCAAATAGTTTTTTAGTCAAGGATCGACACGTGAAAGTACTCGTTGCCAATTTGGGATCGACCAGTTTCAAGTACCGTCTATTCGATATGGCCGATGAGCGTCAGCTTGCTCGCGGCGGTGTTGAACGGATCGGTACGCCTGTGAGTCGTTGCTTTGTTGAGATCGGTGCACACCGTGCGGAAACGAATGAATCGGTTCCCAACCATGGTGTGGCGGTCGATGCATGCATTCGGCAACTGACCAATCCCGAAGGAGGTTGCCTCAAGGATGCTTCGGAGATTTCCGCCATCGGATTCAAAGCGGTCCACGGTGGTAGGATTTCGGGTGTGCAAATCATCGATGATGCGGTTTTGGAAGCGATGGAGGAAATGAACTCAGTCGCCCCAGCCCACAATCCGCCTTACATGGCAGCAATGCGTCAGCTGGCGAATATGGCATCGAAGATCCCTCTCGTTGCAGCTTTTGAAACGGGGTTTCATCAAACGATTCCTGACGCTTGGAAACGGTATGCCATTCCGGATTCAATCGCCGAAACGCTACCGATTCGCAAATGGGGGTTCCATGGCGCGTCCCACCGTTACATCGGTTGGCGTACTGCCCAATTGCTCGGTAGAAACGATGCTCGCGTGATTTCGCTTCACCTCGGTGGAAGCAATTCCATGTGTGCCATTCGTGGTGGCGAAAGTGTGGCGACGACGATGGGGATGAGCCCTCAAACCGGCTTGCCACACAACAATCGGGTGGGTGATATCGATCCTTATGCGCTTCCATTGATGATGGAGCACACCGGATTGTCATTGCCTGAACTGTTGAAGATGTTGTCGACCCAAGCTGGATTGCTAGGGTTGTCGGGTGGTTTGTCCGAAGACGTTCGGGACTTGGAAGAAGCTGCCTCGAAGGGGCATGCTAAAGCAAAATTAGCACTCGACGTTTTCGTCGCAGAAATCCGACGGCAACTCGGTTCGCTGATGGTTGCACTCGAAGGTGTCGACGCGATCGCGTTTACCGGTGGAATTGGTGAGAACTCCCAATGGGTTCGGCGCGAAGTATGCAAAGGATTGAGCCAATTCGGGATTGACCTTTGCGAACAGAAGAATCAAAGCGGAGCCAAGGAGCGTCGTATCGATACGGGTGCAACACCGAGCGATTCAGCGGTGCGAGGCAATGTCGAGATTTGGATTGTCCCAACCAACGAAGAACTGATCGTAGCGAGACAGACCGTCGAAGCCCTTCGATCAAAAAAATAGAGTACCAGTGGTCCTTCCGATCCAAATGAGATCCAACCATGTTCGTCGCTAAAGTTACTGGTTCCGTTGTGTCGACTCAAAAGGTCGATTCCATGACAGGGCAAAAACTGCTCGTGGTGGAACCGTACCGTCTGGACACCAAGGACCGTCAGTCTTTGATCACTACCGGACGAACCTTTATCGCTGTCGATGCACTCGGCGCGGGGGTTGGAGATATGGTTCTGATCACCCAGGGGAGCAGTGCTCGTTTCACTCCCGAAACAGGAAAGCTTCCCATCGATTGTGTCATCATCGGCATCGTCGATACCGTTAGTATCGAGAAAAACAACGTTTACAAACGACAGTAAAGTTCCATGCAAATCAATGAAACACTGATCCGAAGCGTGGTTGAGCAGGTCATCAACCAAGTCCGAAATCAACCTGGTACGAGCGGTTCGCCTGCGTCCTCCGCAAGCACCTCGAGCGTATCCAATGCGACTAGGGGCAAGCACGGTTTGTTCGACAATGTCGATGCGGCCGTGGCTGCCGCACGAGCCGCGTTCGAGGAGCTGCAAAAGCGACCCATCGACGACCGAAGGAAGATCATCGACATCATCCGTCGGATCTCGATCAGCCAGTGTGTCGAGCTGGGTACCATGGAAATGGAAGAGACCAAGATCGGCCGTTTAGTCCATAAAATCGAAAAACTGAAAACGCTCGGCGAGAAAACGCCAGGAGTCGAGTTTTTGAAGACGGAGTGCTTCAGCGGTGACCATGGCTTAGCCGTAATCGAACATGCACCGTTTGGCGTGATCGGGGCGATCACACCGGTGACACATTCGCTCCCAACCATTACCGGCAACGCCATCAGCATGATTGCCGGTGGCAACACCATCGTCGTCAATCCGCACCCGAGTGGAAAGAAAGTCGCTGCGGTTGGTGTGGAGCGATTCAATCGCGCGATCGCTGCTGAGATCGGCATTGATAATTTGATCTGCTTGATCTGCGAGCCGACTTTGGAAACCGCGCAGCAATTGTTCAAGCACCGAAAGATCGCGTTGATCTGTGTAACAGGTGGACCTGCAGTAGCGCGAGCAGCCCTCAACAGTGGCAAAAGGGCCGTGGTTGCTGGTCCGGGAAATCCACCAGTTGTCGTCGACGAAACCGCCGATCTCGATTTGGCCGCACGATGCATCATTCAAGGTGCCGCGTACGACAACAACTTGCTCTGCATCGCCGAAAAAGAGGTGTTTGTCGTCAACAGCGTGTTCGATGCGATGATGGCCGCGATGGAGCGTGCCGGTGCGGTCCGTTTGAGTGGTCCGGAAGTGGACAAGCTAACCTCGGCGGCACTGCAAGAGGTCGGCGAAGGAACCGACAAACATTTTGCACCTCGCAAGGAACTGTTGGGCCAAGATGCGTACAAATTGGCAGAGGCCGCAGGTCGTAAAGTCGATCCTCGGACGGAATTGGTTTTTGGTGAAACGACTGCGGATCACCCCTTCGTTCAAACCGAGCAGATGATGCCATTTGTGCCGTTCGTCCGGTGCCCGAACTTTGAAGCCGCCGTGGAATGTGCCCAGCAAGCAGAGCATGGCTACCGGCATACCAGCATGATCCATTCTCGCAATGTGCGAAATATGACCGTGATGGCTCGCGCCATGGACACCACGCTGTTCGTTAAAAACGGGCCTTGCATGGCGTCCTTGGGGTTGGGTGGCGAAGGGTATATCTCTTTCTCGATCGCTGGTCCCACCGGTGAAGGGGTCACTACTCCGATGACGTTCACACGCGAACGGCGTTGCTCGCTCATCGACGACTTGTTCATCCTCGGTCGTTAAGCCCAAGCGATTTTTCGACCCAGGGGCGGTGATTTCGGTGACTGACTCCTCGGTTCCAACCCACACCTCGTAGCACTTCACCCAATCCCCGATTGATCCTCATGCAATCAGCCTTGGTACTCGGCAACGCGATCTCAACGGTCAAGCACCACAGCTTGGAAAACCTCAAGCTGCTTGTGTGCCAACCGCTTGCCGCAGATCGACGCTCCCGGGATGGCGCGCCTCTTCTCGTCGTGGATCATCTCGGCGCAGGTGCCGGTGACATGGTGATGATCACCAGCGATGGAGGTGCGGTGCGCGAGTTGTACGGTTTGGAAAATAGTCCTATTCGATGGGCGGTACTCGGCTTGCTCGACGACGAACGTCAAACGATGGATCGGGGGGGACATACATGAGCTTCAACGCCTCCAGCGTGAATCCCGCTGAAATCGAACGCATCGTTCGGGATGTCCTTCGCAACCTGTCGGGGCTCTCGTCGGCCGGTTCGCATGGTTCGAATGGAACAGCAGCGTCTTTGGCGAATGTCGCGATCGCGATCGATGCATCGGTGGTCAGTGTCGACGTTTTGCGTCGACTCAAGCTTCCTGCAAGCGAAAAGAAAATTCAAATCCAATCTTCGTCGGTCTTGACTCCATCGGCTCGAGATTGGTGTCGCGAACGAGGTATTGAAATTGTTCGCTCGCCATCAAGTGGTACTTCGAAGTCGCCGGCTGGCCATCCGGCCTCAATCGCTACAAGTTCGGTTTCGAGCAATGTGGAATCGGCGAGCCATGCGGTTGAGAATGCCACTAAACCACGTCGCTTATTCATCGCGGGGTCCTGCCCATGGATATCCAGCCTCGAGAA
>VGZN01000346.1 GCA_016872635.1 Planctomycetota bacterium
ACGCCCGAATAGTCGCAAACCCTTGGAAATTCAGGGCTTTAATGCAAAAAGCCGAGAGCATTCACTCTCGGCTTTCTGTGTTAACTAGTTAACAGGCTCGTTTCGAGCCAAAATTCTTAGCTCCCCCGGGTGGGCTCGAACCACCGACACGCGGATTAACAGTCCGCTGCTCTGCCGACTGAGCTACAGGGGAATTGTTTGTCATCTCAAAAACTCAGAATAACGCAATCATATAGCCTCGTCTCCAAGGACTTTGACCTACGCTCCAAATTCTCGAACTCACTACCACAAAAGAGCCACACCAAGACAGCCTGGGTCACCCAGATCCGTTCTACGCACCCCTCAAGGTAGACAAAAACTGTACATGGTTATCCCGGTCATGGCAAGCCTCATTCGCTGACGCTCGCACCTCATCCCACAATCCAACGCTGCACAACCCATGCACCCGCAAAAAACCCTACCGCTCCACTCAAAACACTCCCCAGTCCATACCCCATCGCCACCCAATACTGCTTCGCATGCATTAAGTCGACTAATTCCATGGCGAAGGTCGAAAATGTTGTAAAGCCACCACAAACACCGACCCCCAACAACAAAAGCGCGGGATGGGACCGTCCGGAGCCTCCCCAAGCGGCAACAACGCCACCTAAAACCACGGAACCCATGACATTGACGCTGGCGGTCGCCATCAAGGAGTTCGCTCCAGGCAATCCCATCGCAACCGCTCTACCAGTACCATAGCGGAGAATGCTGCCTGCAGCTCCGCCCAACCCAACCAGTAGATAGTTGTAGGGGATCCATGCGACCCACCAATTGGCTAACGATGCAGCCGACTGTATCCAACTCCATACTTGCATTTCTTTTCCCTCGATCCGCTCTGAACCGCCCACCCCCCATTCGCCCCTTCTCGATTGGCCTCAGTATGAGCCAATAGCACCACGAGACGCCCCCCCAACACGAGTATACAGGCCGTCTGGTGACGTACCATGACGGTTGATGCGTGTGTGCTCCTCCGCAATTCGGCTCGAATGGAACAACGTGGTCGACTCGAATCGAACAACGTGGGACGCAGAGGCAAGAAGCACACCAGCGTCTCACGACTGGTAATTCGTCTCAGCCCGAGAGAGCCGCCGATTGGGGCCTTTCCCCAAAATCCCCCTTTTTTACACCGACTTTCTTCTTTTATACCGACTTTCTTCCATCACACCCCATCTCGATCCGTTGTCTCTCCGTGAAGCCCCGCCGGAGTGGATCCCTGTCGGACCAGATCGAACTAGCCCTCGTTGGTGTTGATGAAAATTCATGGTTAAGTGCATGCCAGTCCGAGGAATGCACCCAGGGCTCGAGCGGATGGAAGCATGTTTTCCGCGCGGTGATTCTTGATTTTTATCCGCTACTAAATAAGGTCAGATTTGGCCTAATAAACAGGGTGAACGTTCAGTTCACTATCCGTTGTTTCGCTCCGCTTGGTTGGTCCCAAGCGATTCATCGTCGGTAGGGAGGCTGCTTGTTCCCGAGCATTGGAGTCGCGCAGCATGCCGCATGCGACACTCAACAGACCCGTTCGCCGCTTGAATTTGATCCGTCTTTTCGAGTTCGTTGCGTTGGCCTTCATGCCATCGAACGCATTGCATGCGGAAATCGTCCTCAAGGTTGGGGATGTGCAAGTTCAGCGAACCACGCTGCCCGACCGTGTGCTCGTACCCATTCTCGCGATCAGCGATGACCCCAGCTTGAAGCTTTCGGGCTTTAATCTCAATTTCGATATCGGAGGTGATGGGCAAGCACCCTTAGGGGCCGGGATCGAACTTCCAGCCGCTCTGCCTGATGACAAGCGCATCATTGCCACCGGCGGCGAATCCAACGTCCGGAATTGGTTCATGATGACAGTCAACGCAGCCAACGGCGGTTTGATCGCCTCCGATATTTTGATCAATGGCAATTCCCCAGAACTCGCGACTGATTACTCCATCTATGGCAATCCAAATGCATTGACTGGAGGCAAGATCCTTTTCAATCTAGCATTGAACCTCAAGCCTACGGTGGCAGACAAAGTCCTCATCACGATGCCGTCTGAATTAGGAGCTTTGCCGTTCATGACCGATCAGTACGGAAACGGGTTAGTCGTTAACTACCTGCCTGGTTCCATCACCGTCCTCAGCTCTGTCCCCGAACCAGGTTCGATGATGGTTCTGTCCACCATTGCATCCTGCGCATTCGTGCTACGGGTTCGCGTTCTACGCGCTCGAAGCTCCTAACCACTGACGCCAATTGTCGATTTTAAACCGCTTCATCAGACCGACGATCGAAGTATCCCCCCTATTCGCAGTCACGGCTTGGTTTCTTATCGGACAGGTAAGCATTAGAAAAAAAGATTCGGTGGCCTCTCGGAAGGATCGTTTCAACGGCAAATCTGCTAGGGAGTTTCATGGATGATGTGGTCGGGACCTGGAAAACGTGGTGCGAATTGGTAGAACATGGGTCCTCTGAATCGAGTGAATTTGTGAAGTGACAAGGGTGCTGACACAGGTGCAGCGAAGCGAGCTTCAGTGCAAACTGTGACTTGAAATCGGCCCGACCAATCCGCTTCACAAATTCTCCGATCGTGATCCTTTCCTTGTTCTCGACCCTCTCGAACACAACTGACGGAGATACTCATGACCAACGGTCCACTCAATCGCAAACTGAAAATGGGCTTGGTAGGGGGAGGCCCTGGTTCCTTCATCGGTCGCGTCCACTCCATCGCCGCTTGTTTAGACAATCGAGCAACCTTGGTTGCGGGCGCATTCAGCAGCAATGCGGAACGCTCCAAAGCCGCAGCGCCCGACTACGACGTATCGTTGGATCGAGCGTATCCGTCTTACGCAGCAATGTTCGAAACTGAAGCGAAGAAGCCCGTCGGCGAGCGCGTCGATTTCGTATCTGTGACGACCCCTAACTCGACACACTTTGAGGTTGCTAAGGCAGCCCTTGAGGCTGGATTTCACGTCGTATGTGACAAGCCGATGACATTCGATTTGGCACAAGCTGAGGAACTGGCAAGCATTGTCGACAAGTCTAAATCGGTTTTCGCCCTTACGCATAATTACACCGGCTACCCGCTGGTCCGCCAAGCTCGCGAGATGATATTGAACGGAGAACTCGGTGAGATCCAAGCAGTACGCTCCAATTACATCCAAGGCTGGTTGCGCACTCGATTGGAATCGGAGGACCAAAAGCAAGCGGCATGGCGCACCGACCCGACCAAGAGCGGTGCGGCTGGATGCTTTGGCGATATCGCAACCCACGCATACAACCTCGGGCGATACATGACCGGATTGCTCCCCGCTGAAATCAGTTGTCACCTTAAGGCATTCGAGCTTGGTCGCAAGTTGGATGACTACGGCACTGCCATCGTTCGTTACCAAAACGGCGGACTTGGGACGGTAACGGCCAGTCAAATCAGTCACGGGCGCGAAAACGATCTATTCATCGAGATCGACGGCACGAAGGGGGCTTTGCAATGGCGGCAGGAAGAACCAAACGTATTGGTTGTGCGACAAAATGGGCAACCGCACCGTCTGTACACTCGCAACCCCAATGCACCCTTCATGAACGCCAGCGGTCGGGGAGCATGCCGATTGCCAAGCGGCCACCCAGAAGCCTTCTTTGAAGCTTTTGCGAATATATACTGCTCTGCCTACGATGCGATGATCGCTGTTGCACAAAATGAAAGTATCGAACGGGTCAACACGGTCTATCCTAATGTCCATGATGGCGTGGAAGGGATGTACTTCATCCAGCAATGCGTGGCTAGCAGCCAGCAAAATGGTGCTTGGCTGCCGCTCAATCATCCACGTGTCAGGAAGTAGAACTTCGGTTCGTACGTATCGAACTGTGCGGGCCTATCGTCACCCAAGCCCACCCCAACCGCAAACGCATCGAATTGTTTCGGAGATTGAATTGAACGCGACTATTGTTTTGTTACCTGGAGACGGGATCGGACCTGAAGTTACCCGCGCCGCGCACCGAGTCTTGGTAGCGGTCGGAGAGAAATTCGGCCATGCGTTTCAATTCAATGAACAGATGATCGGAGGGATTGCGATCGATCTGTTTGGGGATCCGCTTCCGGAAGCGACCGTCGCTGCGTGCAAAGCGTCCGATGCGGTTTTGCTAGGAGCGGTGGGTGGCCCGAAATGGGACGATCCAAACGCAAAGACCAGGCCGGAAACAGGACTGCTACGCATTCGCAAAGAATTGGGACTTTTCGCGAACTTGCGCCCGATCGTAACATTTCCGGAGTTGCTCGATTCGTCGCCTCTCAAACGGAATATCATCGAAGGTACAGACATCTTGTTCTTTCGCGAACTGACTGGTGGCTTGTATTTTGGGCCTTCGGGTTGCGAAACGCTTCCGGATGGTCAGCAACGCGCATACAGTACCGCTGTCTACACAACCTCCGAAGTCGATCGCATCGTTCGCATGGCAGCGAACGCTGCGCGTGGCCGTCGCAGAAAATTGACCATGGTCGACAAGGCCAACGTGCTGGAAGCGTCTCGCTTGTGGCGACGCGTCAGCGCCAAGATCATGCAAGAGGAATTTCCCGACCTCGAGTACGAAGTTGTTTTGGTCGATTCCATGGCCATGCATTTGCTCAGTCGCCCTACGAGTTTTGACGTCGTTGTGACCAGCAACATGTTTGGCGACATTTTGACCGATGAAGCCTCCATGCTGCCGGGATCGCTCGGCATGCTACCGAGCGCCTCGATCGGCAGCGAAGGCCCGGGGCTCTACGAACCGATCCACGGGTCGGCTCCCGACATCGCGGGTAAGGGAATCGCCAATCCGTTGGCGACGATTCTGGCTGCAGCGATGCTACTGCGGCATTCGCTTCATCTCAACGCCGAAGCCGATTGCATTGAACAAGCGGTCCGAAACGTATTGGCCCAAGGCCAACGGACCGCCGATTTGGTACCTCGCGGAACGCCCTCGATCGGTACTGATGCGATGACCGACCGAGTTTTAGACGCGCTGCACGCGTCCGCGTGATAAGATAGGTAGGGGGGACAAGGCCATCGGGCAGTCACCCGATGTGTCTCCGAATCCTAACAAGGCCCACCATCGTAAGGGCCCGGCGCTGATTGGTTGCATTACTGCGTTCGGCATGCCCTCGTGAATCCGCAAAGCCCTCCATGAACGACAAATCCGCCATCGCACGATTCTGTACGTTCTGCTCCATGGTGTGTGAGGTTCCCACGGAACCGAGCGACTCGACGATGGCTTTGGAATCGTACTGCTCACGAAGGAATCGAGAACAGGAGTTGCTTCGCGGAATGCAAACATCACGCGGTGTTTTGCCCGACTCGAGAGCCCAAGATCACGCGTTGGAACGAGCTAATGCGATGCTAAGGGGGGCCAGCGATGTTTTTATTACCGGACGGGTGCATGCTATCGACACGGCCCGAGCGACCGTCGATTTAGCGAAGCGGGCTCACGCGGGCCTCGATCTCTGGGATAGCGAAGCGGCCTTTGACACCATCCAAGCGATTCAACGATCTGGGTTTTACGGTATCTCGCTCGCCGAAGCTCGCGAGAGCATGACGTTGCTCCTTGTCGTTGGCGATGATTCATTGCTCGAAGAATACCCCAGGCTCCCTCGATCGCTCGCCGCAGGAAGGAGCGTCCCAACGTTGCTTTTAGGTTCATGGGGCACTGAATCCATTCACGCTTGGAGGGAGGCCGGATTCGAGGCACTCGCCATTCCCTGCGACGCG
>VGZN01000347.1 GCA_016872635.1 Planctomycetota bacterium
TGTACAATCAAAATGCGGTCAAGCTACGTCACTGACGGAACTTTCATGGGAATTCACTGAGCATCGTGACGGGGCTGACTAGTACAAATTCAATTGGAACCTAACCTCTCACGGCGAACCGAAGAACAGCAAAGGTCTTACCGTCGGGTTTGACGGGGATACCGAAATCACCGTAATCGACGCGGAGCACTACATCCTCATTCGTAAAGTCTCTGTCAACCCAGAACCTGAAGACGCCAAATAAATCGCGTAAGCCTACCCGTTGCCGTCCACCCGCCCCACACTACCGAATCACTCCACCATAACCTTCGCTACACCAGCCGCTTTGGCAAAATCAATTTCCGTAATCAGCAAGTAACTCTGCTGAGCGATTCGAGGTGAGTTACCAAGCCAGGAGCAGACCACGGGCAGTGGAAACTCACGCTGCAGTTCTGTTGGTCTGCTAGCTCGCCCCTCTTGAAGTACACTGTATGGAACAATCGTGGCCAGCCCGAGACTCCGGCGCGGCGTAGCAGTCGCGTCATTTCGGTGCGTAAGTTCGAGTTCTTCCAACCCATCACTGTGTTGGCTACGGCTCGATACTGCGGTGCCGCGACTACATACTCGCTTTTGTCGCCGAAGATCTCGAAGGCTTCGTCGAGGATCGGTCTCAGCTCCGGGAAGATCGGGCAGCTACGAATGCCACGACCTTCGTGATGCTCCCCCTTCGGCTTTGGCATGTTCAACCGAATTATTTCCAAATCGATGTTGAAGCCATCGAGGAACGCATCGAGCGTTTTGGTAAAGTTCGCGACACACTTCGTCCGTCGTAGAATAACCTCAGTCTGTCCTCACTCTGTGGCGATGGCCGATGTTGGCCAAGAGAGATCGTTGTTTTCTGCGCGACCTTCGACATAGAACCAATTGTGGATCGGTCGCAGGATCTTCGAAACTGCATCCATCAGATCGTGATCGATCGGCTCATCCAGCCACTTCATCCACTGCCGGATTTCTGTCGGGATGGCGCTACCCACCAATGTGCTTGCGAAACCGGGATGGGAAACCGAAAACTGCAAAGCGAGTTTCTCAATAGAAGTTCCGTGCGACTTGCAAAACGCAGCCGCTTCTGCCGCGATGCGCCGAACGTCCGGAGTTGCCTTGTGCCATGGTGGCAATGGCATCAATGTCAGCAGCCGTGCGGAGAATGGGGCGGCATTGATCAGTCCTACGGAATGCGACTCCGCTAGCGGCAGCAACCGCAGTGCCATGTCATTTTGTAGGGTGTAATGATTGTAGGTGATTGCGCAATCGATCAACCCAGTTGGGATCACCCGTTCAAAATTCTTCATGGGGTAACCGCTGATTCCGATGTATCGAACCTTTCCCTTCTCGACTTGTCGCGCCAACGCAGGCAGCGTTTCATCGATGACTTGCTGGACGTCTCCGTACTCAATATCGTGACAAAAAACGATATCAAGGGTGTCGAGTCGCATTCGTTCCAGGGAAACATCGACGCTCTCGGCGACCCGTTTTGCCGAGAAATCGAAATGCTGCGGCGCGTAGCGACCGAGTTTCGTACTGACAACGATCTGATCGCGTGGGATTTGGGGAAGGATTTGACCGAGCAATACCTCACTCATCCCGCGACCATAATACGCCGCAGTGTCGATAAAATTGATACCAGCTTCGACGGCGGTTCGAACAGAAGAAAGGGATGTGGACAGGTCGAATTGACCGAACTCGGCGCCGATGGAGCTTGCTCCAAAACCCAAACTGGTCAGGTCCAACAAGGTCTTTCCTAATCGCCGCTTCGACAGCGCACCACCCATGGTATCGATCCCAATTTTATGTGAGAAGCTCGAGCATTAACTACAGTTTGGAAGAGGCCGTATGGCTTTCCATCGCAAACTGCTGCAGAAGTTGCTCGGTGTTGGATTTGAAGGTATTCAACGAATGATCTGCAAGAAGATACCCTTTGTTGGCCTTCATGATAGACATCGCCAGCGTTTGCTTGCGCTGCCATTGATCGATTTTGAAAGTGCGGATGTCGGTGTAGGGAATGTCCAGTTTCGCTGTAATTTTTGGGATAAAATGGAACCCATCCTTGGCCCGAACAACGGTGTAATGCATGGTGCCGTACAAGGCTGCGATGCCTACTGCAAGCCCCAACAAGAAACTTTCCGCGCGATTCATTCACACCTCCTTAGTAACCCTTGAAACTAGATGACGTGGTTTACCTAATCTGCCGAGTTGAGTCTATAGCAGCTTTCCACCCATGAACACGGCAGCAGCGATATTCATCAACCACCCCGCTGAGGCTTTTTCTTCCCCTTAGGTGCTTCTGTCTCGTCCGATTTATCCTCGCTTTTCGACGATCTTCCCGATTGCGCGACAGCGCGGGCGAGGATCATCTCGATTTGGCTGTTCACGCTACGGAACTCGTCATCTGCCCAACGGCGAAGGGCTTCGAGAAGCTCCGGCGGAATACGTAACAAGAATGAATCACGTTTTGCCACGTACAATCTCCTTCAGGCGTTTACCCACGATCACGTGTACAAGGAACCCGCATTCACAACAGGTTGTGCATGGCGGTCGCTGCAGAGAACGACGAGCAAGTTGGAGACCATAGCAGCCCTACGTTCATCGTCCAGTTCGACGATCTTGTCACGGCTGAGATGCTCGAGAGCTTGCTGGACCATCCCAACTGCTCCTTCAACAATCTTTGCACGGGCCGCAACCACAGCGTGAGCTTGCTGACGTTGCAACATTGCTGCTGCGATCTCTGGAGCATAGGCTAAATGGCTGATCCGGGCCTCGAGAACCTCGACTCCGGCCTTTTCAAGACGGTCTTGGATGTCCAGTTTCAATTGATCCCCGATTTCTTGAGTCGAGCTTCGCAACGAAACGGTGCCATCCTCGCTATCGTAGGGATGGCGTGTTGCCAGACTCCGCAATGCTGCTTCGCTCTGTACCTGAACAAAATCCTCGTAATCATCCACCTCGAAAACGGCTTCCGCGGTATTCACCACTTTCCACACAACCACAGCGGAGATTTCAATGGGGTTTCCATCGCGATCATTGACTTTTGATGGTCTGCCGTGCGTGCGTGACTTCGGCTGAATCACTACACCTGCTTCGTTCTTCTTTTCCGCGACGTTTGTGGACCCGGTTTCAAAATTCCTGATTCGCAACGAGATTTTGCGTTTACTGAGGAATGGGTTGACCCAATAAAACCCGGATTCGTTCACGGTTCCTCGGTATTCCCCGAAAAGAACCAGGACGCGAGCCGTGTTTGGCTGCACGGCCACGCACCCAAAAAGCCCCAAGAAGCTCGCTGCACCAAGGAGTATGCCCGTTCCTATTTGGCTAGCGGCAAAGATCACGCAAGCAGCAGCAAGCAAAATTCCTGCAATGCATAAAGTCAGCATTTGCCAACCGCTGCGGGGAACGATCAATTTTTCAGTCACTATGGCGTTCACGAGGAAACCTCCGTCTGGAAACGAACAAACACTGAATGAATAGCAATGTGATATCACAGTGATATCTTGCTGGATAGGGGATTAGGCAAAGAAAGAAGAGAGGAAGGGCGCGAAATATTCGTGAAATCGACAAACTTTGCCGAAACAACGCTGGGAAACGTTGGTCTGCGAGTTGATGCTACCTAGGCAAAGCCGCAGTCCTCTGATCACAATGATGCAGATTCAAACCGATCGGTCGTGAAAACGTAGGAAAGCGACGAATAGCAACACTGCACATCGGTTAAGGAAGAAATGGAAACAGCGAAATCATGCGTCATCTAGATCACCTCAAAAACCTGGTCATTATGGCATCGGCCGATGGATCCCTCACCGAGCGCGAGATCGCTCTTCTGGTCGATCGATGCAGTGAATTAGGGTTGGAGGAAGCCGATTTGGGGAAAGCTGTTGAGTTCGCGTTGAGCGATTCGGCGTCCCTTAAACTCCCTGTGGATCGCAAAGAGCAAATCGAGATGCTTTCGGATTTGATGCGGGTGATGGCAGCCGATGGGCAGTTGAGCGAAGTGGAAAAGCGTCTTTTCGCGCTTGCCGCGGCCAAAATGAATGTGGACCGAAAGGAACTCGATCACCTTATCGATGACCTCATCGGGAAACCGCATCCGAAGGACAACTGACGAATCTGTTCAGATCATCTCGATACGATTCTGCCATGAATGAAAGTCGCAACAAGCCGTTATCGTGGGCGGTTGTTGGCGGGGGATTCGCTGGCATTCGTACTGCGATGCTTCTTGCCCAAAGAGGCGAGCAGGTAACCTTGATCGAAGCCGCAGCGGGGCTCGGTGGGCTCGCATCTCCGTGGTCCATCGATCATGTGGAGTGGGATCGCTTCTACCACGTGATCTTGCTCAGTGATCGCTACCTGCGGTCCGTGCTCAAAGAACTGCGACTGGATGATGAGATCTCCTGGGTGCAGACCAAAACGGGTTTCCTGGCCTCTGGGAAGCTTCATTCTCTGTCCAGCTCCATCGATTTCTTGTTTTTCCCTGTCCTCAATTGGCTCCAGAAATTTCGTCTGGGGATGACTATTTTCGCTGGTTCGAAGATTCGCCGATGGAAACCGCTTGAGAAAATCCTTGTCGAAGATTGGCTCCGAAAATGGAGCGGAGATTCCACCTTTGAAAAAATATGGCGACCGTTGCTGCAATCGAAACTGGGGGACGCTTATCAACGCACCAATGCATCGTTCATATGGGCTTACATCCAGCGTATGTATTCGGCTCGGCGAAGTGGATTGAAACGGGAAATGTTCGGCTATGTCCCTGGCGGATATCGTCGCATTATCGATGCTCTCGGACCACATTTGGATCGATTGGGAGTCAACGTCCAAACGGGGACATTGGTCCAATCGGTTTCGCGTGATAAGGACGGTAGGTTCCAACTCGGAATCGAATCCAAGGGTGGGAAGTCGGAAGAGGCATTTGATCGTGTGGTACTGACGACCCCATCCTCCCAAATCGCCTCAGTCACAGCCGAATGGACGGACGATGAGCGGAACCGATTAACGGATACTGAGTACCTCGGTGTGATTTGCACATCGCTTTTGCTGGATCGCCCGCTTGCAGGCTACTACGTCACGAACCTGCTTGATCCTGGGATCCCCTTCACAGGCATCATCGAAATGGGGGCGATTCTTCCGATGGATAAACTCAACGGAAACTACCTTGTGTATCTCCCTCGCTACCTCATGAGCGACGACCCGGGATTTCATGAACCGGACTCGGAAATCCACACGCGAGCCATCCAGACGCTCAAAGGCATATACCCTGGTTTTCAATCCGAGTGGATTCGGGGGATACGTACCGCCCGCGCAAAATCTGTGATGGCGTTACCTACGTTGGACTATTCCAATCGCCGAATGCCTGTCACTACATCGATACCAGGCGTCTACTGCCTCAACTCTGCGAGGATCGTCGAAGGAACACTCAATGTCAACGAAGTGATTCGAATGGTTGACGAGGAGTTCGAGTCAGGGATTTGGAGCCCACACCTTGCCCTGCGCGATGCCAAGCATGCGTAAGCCAAGCGTGCATAGAGAGTGTTTATAAAAAGCCCCACTCGAGAAAACTCCTTACTTGGCTCGTCGGCCGGTCTTGGGATTGATGGGAACACTGAGTTGCTCATCATTGTCGACATAGAACACGAAGCCGTTGAACATCTCATCAACAGTCTGCGGGCCGTACTCGATTGTCTTCGCGGGATCTGGATTGTAAGGATTGAAGTGTGAGTTATCGAAA
>VGZN01000348.1 GCA_016872635.1 Planctomycetota bacterium
AGCCGAAGGTGATTTACATCGTATGGATATTTCGGTGCAAGGTGTTCAGGAGTTGTCACTCCGAGTTGAAGATGCAGGCGATGGCAATGGAGCAGATTGGGGCGTGTGGGGTGATATAAAGCTGGAGTGACACGTTTGGAGGTTGGCTAGTCAAAATCGCTAATTGGCCATGGCTCGCCGTAAATCATTTTCTGTAGGAGCGTTCTGTCGATAGAAGCAGGTAGGAAGCGGGTGGAGCCGTTTGCAAAGGTGACTGAAACGCCGCTTCCATGGTACGACGAGCCGATGCCTTTTGATCGCCAGGGTGACCGGTACGACTCCTTGCTGTAAGGAAGGATGCTCCAGTCCATCGTATCGACGTCGACATCGCGAGGTTCCGTCCAGACAATGTTCGAACCGCAGGATTCGATTAGAAGAATACGGTTCTGTTGGTCCTCGGACTTTTGAGAAGCGGGAAGCCGTTTGGGATTGTTGGCACTCGGGTCTGAGTTTTCGAGCATCGCAAACGAAGTATATCGGCCTCCGTCGGGGCTGACGTAATTGGGTTCGCTCGGGCATGTGTATGTCGCTACTTGTGTGCGCGCGACGCTCATGTTTTCCGACGAATCCCATGCGCAATTCAGATTGTACCTTTGATGGAGTTCTTTGTGCTCCAGCCAAGGTAAAAGCTTGACTCGCCAGTTCACAGCCGACGTTCCATCGGATTTCGACGCATTGTTGGGCGGCATCTGACTCAAATCGTGGATCGTGGAGCGCGTATTGATTAATGCGAGTGCCACTTGGCGAATCGCATTGCTACAAGCCATCCGTCGTGCGGCTTCACGTGCGGAGGGGACCGCAGGCAAACACAATGCAACCACCAATCCTAAAGCCAGGATGCTGGCGAGGATGTTGAAGGCGAAGCGACCGTGGGATTGCTTTTTTTATCGCCACCCGATCATTCGAAGGGAGAGTAGCAGCACAACTTCGGCGAGAATCATGTAGCCTGTTACGAACGGGACCGTGTAGTTTGGGAGTTGTGCTCCTAGGTAAGAAAGGGCGAACGGGAATCCCACCGCGCACGCCAGCAAGAGCCACAGGTCTAGCCATCCTGCAGGAGAGCGACGCCAGACCAACAGCAATACAAACGGGCTCAATGCGAAAATCGCCAAAACCAAATGCAATCCGATATCGACGATGAACCTGTTCGATTCCAGGAAGGACGACTGCCACTCGGGACCAGGGATTCGGGGTGTGTTGTTCATGGAGCTTCTTTAGGGATAGAGAATAACCCATGGGAGTTACGAGTGCGGCTTCATGGTATCGAAGCGGGAGGTGTGCTCGCACCTTTAAGCCATAGGGGGGGGCTGCTCGTTTAGAAATCCTTCCGCAATCAGCGGTTGCCATCTTTATTCGTGGGTGAGCGTCGACTATGGTAAACGCTCGCATCTTTACTGACGCTCGCCCGGAAGTCTCCTTCCCCACCTTTCGTTACGTGAGTTCAATCATGACTCTCTCATTTGATTGTCCGCGATGTGGTAAGCCATTGAAAGCCCCAGAAGCGGCTGCTGGACGCATTGCGGAGTGCAAGTTTTGTCATAACAAGATCACGATACCATCGAGTACCGAGGAGAAAAGCAACTCCGAAAAGGCATCCCCAGAGAAAAAGTCGGAAGGCACAGCCGACAAACTTGCGTTCGACATGATTTCATCGACGGTTCGCACACGAGGAAATATTCCTCGAGCATCGATTTTGGTCGAGTCTCCATCACCGGAGTATCTACGGGCCCGTGATCAGTTTTCACCGCAATTGCAAAAAGCGATTTGGTTGTATGAGTGCAGGCTGTTGCGAGAATCGCAACTAGCCTTGGTCGATTTTCTCGTGCAATCGGGGATCCATCCCCTCGAAAAGTCTGCAGCGATGTACCTTTTGGGCCGTATCAATTTCGAGGAAAACAAATTTCAAGGTGCTGTAAGAATCTGGCAAATGTTGGTGGAGGA
Organism: Planctomycetota bacterium; assembly: GCA_016872635.1. GTDB lineage: Bacteria > Planctomycetota > Planctomycetia > Pirellulales > Pirellulaceae > JBKCUI01. The sequence goes on from VGZN01000348.1 coordinate 1,981, forward strand.
ATTTCCTCAGAGCTACGAAGGAAAGTTGGTTGACGATCGCCTAACCGAACTGTTGCAAATATTGCCTGGAGCATCGACAGAGTACATCGATGACATTAGAGCATCGATGTATCTCAAGAATGGTGATCAGTGGGTCTCTGACAAAGGACTGGGATTTTATGTGGATAAAGCATACATCAATAATATTGAGGCGGCCGTCCATTGGTATGACAAGACCATCACTGAGTTTCCGGAATCCGCAGCAGCACGTCTGGCGCATGAACAGAAATTAAGGACGCTGATCGGATGGAAAGATGCCGAGAATTTCGGGATGGCATACGGTGCGATGGGTGAATTTGAGGCCTACATGCCCAAAGTGCACGACGCATTCCGAGCCTTTGAAAAAGCCTTTCCGCTCGCACCCTCGCTGCAGCCACTCCGATACCAGATCGCTCAGCTTTATTGGTCGCAAAAAGATTTCGTAAATACGGATGTCTGGTTGAAACAAGTCATCGAGAACGGAAACGAGGAGGATTCCTTCTATGTGGACCTTGCCACACGTCGATTGCACAAACTATCCGCATCGATCTGATCGAACCCTTAGCGAGTTTCATCCCCTTCGCGAAATCGCAATGGGGGGATCGTATTCCGCGAGTGCAACGCGACCGAGCGCTTTTATCCCCTATAAGCACTTCAAGAAATCCAGGAGTTGTTGTCGTTGGTCCTCGCTGAGTTCGTCTCCGAAGGTGTGTCCTGTGTTGAGCATCCCGGTGTACAGTTCGGGCTTCGACGGATCGACAGGAACCCCCTTAACTTCGCTGAGTGCGTTGCTGAGATCCTTCCATTGTTTCGCGGTTCTCCAATCAGGATCGAAGACACGGATGTATGTGTCTTGACTAATCATCTGTAGTATCTCGTCATGGCTTTTTTCGGACTGATCGACATACTTCCAACCCACCCGCTTTTGGTCGAAATTATTAGGGTCGGTGCTGCTCGGGACCATGCTGTACTTTTTAGGTCGTGAGGCCGAGTGCAGCAGGTCATAAAGTGTTGGTACGGAGGCATTATGTAGATAAGGACCTCGCGCCCAGATGCCGTGCAATGGTGGGGCTACGTACTTTTGGGTTGAGACGACGGTTCCACTCAAAAACTTTTTCTTTTCCTCAATGTTCATATCGAAGATGTTGTTGATCCGAAGCGGGTCGGTACCCAGCTCGCTCGGATCGACTAATTTTCCGGGAAAGCTGACCAGGTTGTACTGCTTGTCAGCGGTCTTTTCGAAATCTCCGTGGCAGTTCGCGCAGTTCTCTCGGAATAGCTTGAAGCCGTCTTCGGCCGATTTTTCGTCAACGCTTTCGATGAATGGATAGCGAGGTGTTTTGAGAGAACTGAAATAATACGGCACGGTCTTTTTGAAGGTCTCTCGGGCCTCAAGGTAATCCTTTCCCAGATGGTCTCGGTTGATTGCCATGGCATAAGTCACATCGGCGACGTTGCCCGTAAAGCCACCATCGACATAGAGTCCTTTTCCTTCGCTGCCGTGGGTTTTCCAGTAGTAGTTTGTCCACGGTTGAGGTTTCAAGAATGGGATCAGTGGAACTTTGGCTTCCACGCTCTTCGTGTAGCTGGAGCCATGCTTCTCCAAGAAAAAGCTGTAGTAGCGCAATGAGCTAGGTTTCACGCCGTCCGGCCTGAGTTGTGGGACGAGCACGCCGTAGAAGTCCGCCGAGTCGATGAAGAAGCGAGGCAGGTTTTTCGCGAATAAGAATCCGGAGCTGGTATGTCCACTCTTACTGAGGTTTTGATGCAATCGTTCAAAGTCAAGGAAGACGTTGGGGATGCCTTCTGCGAGTTTCGGTTTTGGGTCATTTGGATCGGGGGTTGTGAATAATACCGTCGAGTGGCAAAGTCTGCAGTTAGGTGAAGCGCCCATTGCATTGGTCATCGTTACCTTGGCTTTGGTACGGACCACACCGAGTGTTACTGTTTCCTCGATGCGAGATTCATCAACGGGTGGATGGACCCCGTAACGCATATCCATTTCCCGCCACCATTCCGGGCTGAATTTTTTCAACCCCTTTAGCCGAGATTGCTCGTTGGGATCGCTTGTTCCCGCCGCCCAAATCTCGTTAAGCGTCTCGAACCCATCGAGGTTCCATAACGGTGTGGCAAGGGTAAATCGAGAGAGTATTTCAAGCTTGCCCGCTTCTGCCAACTCATTCTTGGCAACAAGGTCTTCTTCCTTTTTTTCAAATTCAGGTTTAGCGGGCTGGTCCGAACTCGTGCTAGCTTCGTCCTGGGCCAACGCAAAAGTTGACGAGCAAATCGCTACAGCAAAAAGTAGGTGAGAAACGGTTGCACAAATACGGCAAAGGAGATAGACGGCCATTGGGTAGTTTCCTGGACCTATAGTGCTAGGCGCAAAAGATTGCGATGGTTTTGCTTCGGGCTCGATACGACGTCGTAATGGTAATCCCTTCAAACCAGCTACATAAGAGGTGAACCGCTGGTAACGACAATGCAATCTCTTGCTTTGCGGTCCCCTTCAACACCGGATCTGCTCGATGAAATTCCTGCGAGAAGGAACCAGATGGTTGAGCAAGGTAAACCCTGGTGCTGGACTGGGTCGATCTCGTTGTATCCCAGGTAAAAGAGATCAGGATTTTCCGGTTCGATGGTTCGTTCCATCTTTGGTTTTTGGCGGAATCGAGGCAACACCACGCGGTGTATGGATCCAATTTGCTCATGGAGTGAACTTGCTTTTTTTACGCGTGCGGACGTGGTTGCTGTTGGCACGTGGATATTCAAGGCGGATGTTGGATGGGATCGTTGGGGGCGGGTTGTTTTTGCAAGGAGCAATGGGGTATCTTGAAGAGTGCGACAGTTGCCTTGATGATGCCATAGGCTTAATGATAGATTTTTCGGGCGAGTGAAATGAAGTGAGTAACCCTTGGGATAGCGAAAAGAGGAGCGACGATGCTGCCTCAGTGTCGTCTTTGCTGTCGATTGAGGAGGAGTCAATTGAGGAGGATAGGATTCCTCGGTGGGCTTACCGATGGGGGCTAGGGTTGCTCGCCCTGGCTACTCTGGGACACCTTTTTATTCCGTTGCTGATCTTCAAGTACTTGGATGATTCTCTATCGTTCGGGCGAGCGTACCTTTCGAACCGTTGGTTTCCCGTTTTTGAAATACTTGGCGCATTCTTTGTCGGTTTGTGGCTTGCGCAGTACATCGCGATATGGCTATGGTTACACAGTTACCTTAAATCTCGTATAACGCGGTGGATGATTGGACTGTTCCTGAGTATGGCGATCTCGTACTTGGAAATGGCAGGAATGTCGCTGGTTTGGGGGCCTCCACCGATCGAAGCTTTTCTGTTTTGTTTTTTGGGAGGCGCGGCAGTTTATTCTCTCCTGGGTTTGGTATTGAGTGTCCTGCTTCGGTCGTCCAATTTCAAATGGCAACCTCGTGCTTCATTCAGCGGAGGGACGGGAGACAGGTATTCCTTGAAAACACTTTTAGGTGCTATGGTCGGTTCGGCATTGCTGATGATTGCAATTAAGTCGTTTCCACTCGATAAGAGGGCTTCGGGAGGCGAGACAGCCCAGCAAATCACTTTTCTCTCTGTTTGGCTGGCTTGGCAAGCGGTGGCGATTTCGATACAGACGTGGCTGCAACTGGGGGTAATCCTGAGTCATCGTCGTCGCCGATTTCTTGTTTGTTTCTCGGTCGCCATGCTTTTGGGACCGGCGCTATCTCACGCGATTGGGCTTTGGTTGATTCGTTGGG
>VGZN01000349.1 GCA_016872635.1 Planctomycetota bacterium
GCGAGATTGCGCCTACGTACCCGCCATCACGGCAGGATTCATTGGCTATGTCGGGTTGGTTTCACAGTTTTGATTCTCGTTCGAAAGAGGATTTCCTCACATGTCGAAAGTATCTTTGGCAGTCGCGCTCGCATTCACTTTATTTGCGACCTCAGTCACTACCGCCGACGATCACGCAGGGATGAAGAAGGAGCATGAGGCGGCCCATAAACAGCACGAAACGTGGGCGTCCGAGCACGCCAAGATGCGAGCCGAGCACATGCGTGCCCTAGCAGCAATTGTCAGGCTGCAAGCCCACATCTACGAACACGAGGCCGAACTGGTCGAACACGACGAAGAAATCCGAGCCCACGAAGATCATACGATCCACCACGGCGAGGAGATTGCTGCTCACGAGAAAGATGGCAACGCAAAAGATCATGCCGCGCTTGAGAAAGAACATGCGGCCTTCAAAGTAGAACACGAGGCCATGGCCAAGAAGCACGAAGCGGTTCAATCATCGCATGAGGAACTGCATAAGATGTTGTCCAAATTAGTAGACATGGAAAAGAACCTGAAATGAAGCAAGAGCATCATCGTAACCGATCTGGTCAAGCGTTAGTCGAGTTCGCTCTCGTTGCCCTAGCTCTCGTTATTGTGCTATCAAGCGGCTTAGGGATCGGCTTGATGATGCTGCACGCCGGAATTACCAATAGTGTCGCGTCATCCTCTTCTAATCTGCTTGACCTGCAAATCCAGTCGCTCGTGGGGATCACTGACGAGGACGTTTACGATCAACTTAAGACTCTTGGTTTCTATGATGAAACAAAGCTTCTTCTTTCCAGCGAGGGATATGCTGCTGCGTATGATGACCCTCAATTTCCAGCAATCAACAAGATGATGCTGTCGCTCTACCAGTTTGATCCCGATTTTGGTGGATATCGTTACCCCGGTGCAATTGTTAGTTACAACGGTGATCCTAGTATCCTCATTCCTTTTGTGTCGCGTGCGGGGGCTACCGAGTCCATCACCAATTGGTTTCGACCTTTAAGCGTAACTGTGATCCCAAACGTAGATTCAAGTAAAGCGCCAACCGCCTGCCGAGTGTCTATCAACATGGCGTCTCAGGCCGCCTCAATGATCGCGTACCGCGTTCATCCCTATCCGGAGCCGAACGCTGGCGACTGGGTGGTAGCTGACGACGCGGTTTCAAGCAATGCTGCAATGCCCAGCGGATACAGTTTAGGAACGCCTCCTACTCCGCTTGAAGAGGCACCTTCTGCGGTAAATCGAGGGCAATACGGGCTTGGGGAACTCTACAATTTCACTGTTAAAGTTCGTCCATATCGAAAGGTGTTCTTTCGTGACGCGGTGTTTAGGCTATTACCTTGAGGGGCGAGTGTCGCAACGTACTGCTCAAGCGATTTGTCTCGCAGATTTATTCAGGACAAATTAAAGACGGTGGGTAGGAGCTCACTTCAGACTCGCACGGATGCATTGAATTCAAAACTTGGTTGAAATCCGATGCCTCCACGAAACTATCGTAGTGCTCCACGCCGCTCTCGCTTCTCTCGTCTTTTGATCGGTGGCTTCGGGGTTCTCACGTTGATGACGATCGGTATCGTGGGCACCCTTTGGTTGGCTGGTGTACCGCTCAACCCGTTTGCAAGAGTGGCCAAGGAAGACCCCTACATGGTTCGCATTCCAATCAATGCGCAACCGATTCCAGCTTACACACGTGTTGATCGCAGCCGAATGATCAATCCCTCGACGGGTGGATTGATGTATCAAAAAGTTCCCCCCGCCTCCGCAATCGGAATGTCGATTGTGGGTGTCGATCAGAATGGATCGCACGCCGAAGGCCGCATCGAGAATGTGAAACGAGTGAACGACGAAGTGGTATTCGTGCTGGCCAACAATTGTGAAGTTAGGCAGTCACAGGCCTTTGAGCTCGGCGGTGCGTTGCTGAACATCAACAGCATTATCGGTCGAGTCGTAAAACGCGACAAACGTGCGGGACTCGGTTTCCAAGAATCCACCTTCCTCCCTCAAGGCACACCCGAAGGGATCGCGGGGGCAACACCTGCTGGCATGCGAGCAATCACTCTCGATGCTACGAAATTGACCGGCGTCCACGCGCTAGGTGCTGGTGACCAGATCGATCTCCTAGCCAGCTTCCCCGTCGATACAAAATCGGGAGATTCAGGATCGCTTTTGATTCCCGTGCAATCAAATACTAGCAGCAAGGGAGAATCGAGCGAGCCTTACTTGTTGGCACAGAAGGCCGTCGTCTTGAAGCCGGTTTACGTTCGCAACGAAGCGTCAACATCTGCATCGCTGACCCAGGGAACTCGAATTCAGAACATTCCCAAGTACGAAGTCGCCATCGCAGTCAACCCCGACGACTTGGTTCCGCTACAGCGAGCCCTCAACCAGTCACTCTCTATCACATGCATCGCACATTCGATGAAGCCAACGACCGACACACAGACCATCGCTTCGGTAGAGGATACGGACACGATCAAGGTACCGGTGACCGTACATCCCGTATTGGCATATAACGTGGTGACGCGTGAAGCGTTCGTTAGCGCTGCGACACGGACATTAAAAGTCGAATCCATGTCGCGAACTCAGGTCGCCAAGATGGATATCATCACATCTGTCGACGAAGCGCTCGGTGCGATCGCGAAACACGATATTCCAGCGGGGCGTTATCTGCGACGGAGCGATTTATTGAAGGGACCTCCTGGTCGGGGCGAGCCATCTCAAAAAATTAGTCCCCAGCAATCGCCAAGCGGAGTCGTCAACCCTTTCCACAATGGTCGTCAATTTGTGTCGATGGTTCAGCAACCGGCGACCGAAGCGGCACCATCAGCGACAGCCGTCGGGGATCGGCCAGCGATCACTCGCTTTGTTCCACCTGGACGGACGGCTTTCGCAATTCCATGGAATCGAGTCTACGGTTCGGAGCATTTGCAGATCGGGGACGAGATTGACTTGATGGCCAGTTATTCGTTGGAAAGTACCGATGAGAAAAACGAAACTGAGACCCGTGCCGATGGTACCGTCATCGTGCGGAAATCGGATGCATTGTCCGTCCGCAAAACGGAGCGCACCTGGGAAAACTCGTTCGGGTTTCGCGCCGAACCTTGGTTCGTTGCGACGGATGCCATCGTAATTGCGCCGGTCGGGTTTCCGCCGCCTGCCTCAGCGATGCGAGCACTCGGTGATCAATTGAACAAACCTTCGCAAAGTGCAAACAGCAAGACCGGGTTCAGTGGTCCACCCGTGATTATCGCTGTCGACGACCGTGACGTCGAAGCGGTCACGGCAGCACTCGCGACCCGCGATGCCCTGTTCTCCGTCGGGTTTCATTCCAATAACGCGGTTGCCGGTTCACTTACGCGTGGCAGCAAACAAATCGTGGTGGCTTCCGAGCCCTTGGCTCCATACCAAGAATTCAATGAGAGTATCTGGCAAGGGAATCGAAGACGCATTACGTCGCGAATCGTTTCGTCGGAGGATGCAAGGTTCGATGATGCACTCACGGTCGACGACGTCCGATTCTACTACGGTCGCGTATTGGGTCGGGCGAAATCGCGTGGCGACAGCTTAACAGCGGCCGATTTCTTGCCGCCTGGAACGAAGCCGGGATTAGCGGCTGGAGTTCCAGCAGGTTACACCTTTTTTCCAGTGGCAGATCGTGAAATTGAAGGCTTGGATAGCTTTGCTGCCGAGGATCACGTGGCCATTCTTATCCGAGGAGTCGTCAAACCGATCGCCGGAGTGGAGATCACTGGCATCGATTATTCGCGGCCAGTATCGACGGTCGTTGTTGCAGACGCTCGTATTGTACGAGCCACACTTGCCGGTCAAACAGTGCTGTCCATTGCAAATCAGGACCTGGCGTCTTTACAAGCAGCCATCGCACGTTCACAAATAGATCGTAAAGAAAATGAACGGTCGCACTTAATCGCCGTTGTACGTCCACGCCCCGATGCAGCCGAGCGCAAAGAGATAGTTGCCGAGGACATTCCCGCATTCGATCCTCTATCGAAAATTCGTTACACCGAAACTATCATCGGTGGAAAACGTTCAGTGAAAGCCTTTGCTGGAGGTCCATCACAATGACCATTGAGCGGAAAATCACCAACAGCATCCGCAGTACGCGTTCAAATCGCCGCAGTCGCCGAGGCGGCTTTGTCTTGGTATTGGTCGCTCTGTTGCTATTTGGACTTATGGCGATGGCTGCGCTCGTGATCGATATCGTTTATCCACTGCTCGCACTCGTGTTGGTTAGGTAACCCATGTCCATCACCGCACGTGTTCTAATTCTGAGCTCAGATGATTCGCTTCGTGATGAAGCGAAGATCGCATTTGAAGCGCTCGGAAATGAGGCACCTCGTTTTCGGTTCGTCAGCAGCGCGAATCAGCTCTTCGAGGTTCTGCGAAATCAGCCTATCGACTTGGTGCTCGCCGAATACTCCGAAAACCCTCGAGACATGACGTCGTTAGTGCGACAAATCCATGCTTGTGCAGCATCGGTTCGCGCGGCTGCTATTTTGCGACCAGAAGGATTTCCCGATGACGTCAACGAGTCCGCCGCACTGATCGACGCGATGCGTGGTGGTGTTTGTGATTTTTTGCGAAGACCGCTGTCAACCGTTGATTTGGAACGGATGCTCAAAAAAGATACTCCTGACGTCGATGAACGACTTCCCCGTGCTCGTAACCAACTTGGTCGAGTTGTCTCCTTTGTCAGCAACAAAGGGGGCGTCGGCAAGTCAACGCTGGCAACCAACACTGGCGTTGCGATCGCTCGTCGCGGCAAACAGAGTGTTCTGCTCATCGATGGTTCGATTCAAATGGGTGTTGCGGCAGCATTGCTCGATTTGACGCCGAATGCCACTCTGACGGACCTTGCCCGAGAGAGCGAACGTCTTGATCCGACCATGATCCGACAAACCGCAGCAGTCCATTCAAGCGGTTTGCATTTGCTGGCGGCACCGGCTGACGCAGTTGAAGCGATGGAGATTGACGATGTGTTGATGGCTCGCATCATCACGATGGCACGGCAAACATATGACCTCGTGATTGTTGATACGTTCCCGATGTTCGATCGTGTGGTGATTGCGGCGCTCGATTTAAGCGATCGCGTTTATGTGGTACTCGAAAATGTCATTCCTACGCTGCTTGGCGGTATCAAACTGCTGAGCGTCTTGGAACGCATTGGATATCCAGCCAAACGCCAATCGATCATTCTCAATCGACAACAGCGTGTCGCTGGCAGCTTGTCTATCAACGATGTTGCGGATCGCATGCAGCGGGATATAGATCATGTCTTGCCGTTTGATAAACAAGTCGTTGCAGCCGCTAATTGTGGCGTTCCGGTGGCGATGGCTCTGCTTCGATTCAGTGGCTTTAGTCGTGCGCTCGAAAAACTGGCCGATGATGTGGCTGGCTTGATTGGCGATAACTCGTCGCGGCTGGAACAAGCCGAGCAACCATTGGGTGTTTCAAGTGCTTCTTCGGCACTTGAGCAATTACCCAACACTGCCGGGGCAGATGATAATTGGGAGGCCACACGATGAAAAATGAATCTGACTCGATTCGCGAGCGCATCTCAGCTCGCGAACTACTTACTCGATCAAGTTTGCACTTGCCCAGCGATCGCGTTCGATCCGAAGTACGACGGCAAGCATCGCAGAGTTTCGCAACTCAAAACTCGGTTACACCTAGTGTCGGGTCGGCCTCGTTCGCAACCG
>VGZN01000350.1 GCA_016872635.1 Planctomycetota bacterium
GAAGCGGACCGAAGTGCGTCCGCGCCCGAAATAGAAAAATTATTCGAAATTTGCATCACCAAGATCTCCCTTGAATCGAACAAAAACTCGGCGAACGCGACGAGGAAACACAGTTATCCTGCTTCCTGAATCGTGAACGATGGACTGCTACCGTGCGGGCGGTAATGAAACCGCGTGCTCGATCCTTTCCTTCGCAGTCCGTGTCGCAGAGAGACCGTCCGTATAACTGGTCGAGGCGACTTTGCAAAGACGCTGCCTTCGAGCGAAGGCGACCAGGATATCGTCCAATTTCTCAAGCAAACACAACGAATTCATCAACCTTCTACTTATTCCAATCGAATCGTCACTGCGAGTTGGGTACATGGTACGGATTCGACCAATTACTCAACCGACCGCGGCTCTCCGAAGGAACACCTACCAAGGCATTTCTGTCTAGCAAGCGCTGTGCCAATCTCAGGACCCGATCTCGATCGTTCCCTGCAGCCTAGCCCTTGATCCACGGATCATTTATACGCATTTCTGTTTACCGGCGACAAGCTCTGATTCGACTTCCTCATACATTTCTCGTGTCGCCATAAAGGAAGTGAGGGTAATCCAGGATCAGGACAGATGGCCGAAATCCCTGCGACTACCGGACACTTCGACCTGCCTAGGAACTTCCGAAGAAGACATGGCTCAGGAGAAGACCTGGCTAGCGACAAATCTCCGCGAAACAGCTCGGATCTTTTCTACTTACAGCAACGAATGCAATCGATTGCATTTGGCAGCATTCTCTCATTTGCGAACCGCAGGAATGAACTTACAAAGCGATTGGAAATCTTTTCAAAACAAAGCCACCCAACAGCCGGGTAATTTCTGAAATCGAGATTGACCTCGACCATGTCGTCTTCCTATCTTACGTCCCGTCGTCGCGGAACTGAGTCGACATCGAGAGCAACCACTCGATAAAGCTCGACGACCGACAACGATCGATCTTTGACAAATCGAATCTCCTCGATTCAATCGCTGGGAATGAGTCCGCTCTTACGAGCCGCGTCAGCAGTTGGCACACGGAAGCGCCATCTACTAACGATCGTCATTCCCTGCGAACGCAGACTGAGCTCATGGATGTTCCCTCAGTCTGCATTTGAAGCTTGGCTCCCGGAAAAGTAGCTCGTAGTCCTCCGTCCCCCCCTGGGACTCGTTCACTTCCGGGAGCCTTTTTTTTTGAACTACTGGATACGCGCCAGAATTCGCTGAAGATGCTCCCCCAAGATGTCTTCGCCAGTGCGTACTTGCATTTCAACCCGCAGCGCCCACAACTCTCGTCCAGCGATACGGCAAGCTCCCAATTTCGCCAGGTCTTTCCCCGTACAAACGATCGCATCGGGCACTCGATCCATCGAGGAGATTCGCCCTTCAATGGACGCGATGTCCGCTTGTGAAAACGGATGATGATCAGGAAAAACCAAATGCTCTAATACGCACACATGGTTTTTTCGCAGCGTGGACTCAAATCCTTTCGGATTTCCAATCCCACTGATAGCAACCACCGTTTTATTCCGAAACGCTTCCAATTCGCGAGTTTCGCCTTCGGAATTGACCCACTCGCGAGCCGCATGCTCTGCTTCGATCCACGCTGACCTCGGGTTAAATCGTTGGATTCGAGTCCTGATGTACGCTAGCGTTTGGGGTTCGACCAAATCTGCCCTCGTTGCGATAACCACATCCGCCCGTCGCAGCGATGCAATCGGCTCTCGAAGCAGTCCTCGAGGAAGCAAGTATCCGTACCCAAAGGGCTCCGTGGCGTCGACGAGAACCACATTCAAATCCCGACATATTTTGCGATGCTGGAAGCCGTCGTCTAGGATCAACAGCTGCATTTCAAGTTCTTCAACAGCGATCTTCGCAGTGGCTACGCGATCGGGAGACTGCAAATGCGGGACGTCCGGCAGCAAAATCTCCAATTCTTTTGCTTCGTCATTCACACCATCCTGCAATGCGCCGTAGCCACGGGACAAGATCGCGACTCGCACCTCGCGAGCACGGAACCAACGGGCTGTCAAAACCGACGCTGGAGTTTTCCCCGTCCCGCCCGCGGTCAGATTTCCGATCGAGATTACGGGTACTGTTGCCGTTTCGATGGTTTTAAATCCACGATCGTACAGCCAATTGCGGAATGCTATCGCTAGACCATAAGGTTGAGACGCAACCCACAATCCAGCCCTTACCGCGGTCGCAAACGGGGAACGATCGGTTCCGTCGAGAATCGGTTCAAATCGTTTCATGCAGGGGAAAGGCTCTAGAAGTTCTGGTGCTAGGTCATCCGTAACAGCCCGGCATTCTACGCCACCACGGCCCATTGCTCTAGCGGCACAATCCAAGGAAATCTATCCTCCCTCCACTTGTAAACACACCACCCGAATGCACGCTGACGACCAAAACGCCAAACGCCTCGAGTCCTCTTGAATCCTGCAAAATCGCCGGCCCCTCGGTCGATAGGTGCTGAGATTCTGTTTGCACGAGAGGGCAACTTAGGATCATCGCGGTCCCAAAACCCCGACTAAACGCTTACACCAGAACGATTCGGCAGACAGCTTCCATCGAGGATTCAACGAAATGCAACCTTCCATACGACCGAAGAGGATTGAGAGCGTCACATGGATGCCTATCGCTGCTAGCGCGACCATCGCATTCCTCACCGGTTTGACTCCGACCTGGAGCCAATCCGACACCAATGCACCGAGCAATTCACTTCCTCCTTTACCCGCGAACGGAGCTTTTATTCCGGAATCAGCCAATTCTCGCGGGAACGGACTTTCGCCAACGAACCTGTCGCAGCAGTCCACCTACCAAGGCTTATCAAACGGCTACTCTTCCCCAACCTCCACGGTTGCTGTGGTCGGCCCCTCCAACGCTGCAGCAACAGGGACTCACCTGATGAGCACAGCCACCCTAAGCAATGGTGCCCAGCAGGTCGTTCTGATCGATCCCTCGAAAATGACTCTGGTCGTCTACCATGTCGACCCCACGAAGGGTGATGTGCAATTGAAGAGCGTTCGGAAAATCGACGCTGATTTCTCACTCGAAGAGTTCAATTTGAGTGAACCAACCCCATCCACGATTCGCAAGAATATCCGTCCATTCCATGATCGCTAGTCGATTGCTAACCGTCACAAATGATCCTTTGGACCTTATCACCATAAAGCCCATCACGCTCTGGCACTAAGGCACTCCCCACATCTTCCTGAGTCCCCACTGGCTGATCAATAACGCTACGAGCCCCAGGAAAACGATCCACGAATCGATGGTGCTGTCTCCCAATCGGTAGCTTTCGATCGCGGTCTCTGTCGCTTGCCGTCGTCGCTCTAGAATCCGCTGAATGATCCCATCGCTCTGTTCGGGCGCTACCAATTCGCCCCCTGCAGACTCATTCAGTTTGGCAAGCTGACTCAGAAGTTGCCAGTCAGGCATGGGCTGCATGGTTTCAATCGATCGATCCATCACGATGAACGGCAACCTCGCCTCGATCTGTTGGCCTTTAGCCCCGATGGCTTTCGCCCGCCATTCGTACCGGCCTGCTTGCGGGACCCCCTCGAATCGATGCTTCATGCTGGTTGCATCGCGTCTTCCCCATGCAACTTCACCCAAATCTTCTTCGGCGGATGTCCCTTTTGGATCGTTGGGATCTCCCAATCGCCAAAGATGCGCAAAAATCGCCTTCGGCATTTCGACATTATTGGAGCCCGGATTCCACGTCATCAGAACATCCGAAGGTTGATTTAGAAAAAGCCTTCTCTGAGTCATGGTCAATTGCATCCCTTCTTCGACCAACTCCCTTCGTAATCCCCACAAAGCGAGTTGCCTCCAAAACTGCTTGAACTCTTTCCCTTTGCCCTGCCTCAACCATTGGAACGTCGAATCGAACGCCAGGCAGAGTACTCGCCCTTTTTCCGAGATGCCGGTTACCATCAGCGGTTGGCCTGCGTCCCCACTTGCCATCAAGTTCACGCCAGGAGCATTCTTGATCCCATCCCAACGGCTTGCTCCCGTAAGGGGCTTCATTTCGGCCCACGACTTGTTGAAGTCCGCACCCGGCTCACCGATTTGGAGCAGTTTGTCGGTTGTTCTCGGAATCAGTCGAATGGCACCTGGATATTGGGAGCGAAGATCAATCGGGGCATCGCGTCGCTGACGCACACCGGCACCCATCACTACTGGCAGGATGTCTGCTAAAGGAGTTTTGTCCCAACCACCAGCCGCGTAGGCGAAATAGCCACCTAATGTGATCAACCCGGCTCCTTTGTTCACTTGATCCGCGATCAGCTTGGCACCTGCTGGACCGACGGCATCGGAATCAAGATCCCCCAGAATGAAGAGATCATAAACACCGTTCGACAAGCGAGAGGATAGATCCACCGGCCATTTCTGCACTGGTTCGCGAGCTATCCACAACCGATCGACTTGCATGTCGGGCGACTCAAGCAAAGCATTTGCAATAAATCTCGCTTCGGTCCGTGGCTCCCCCTCGATGTAGAGAACACGAGCCCCACCACCCCGTACGTTCAGATAGGTTGTCGCTTCGTTATTTTCGAGCACCGCCTCACCATCTACCGGCTCAGCCTTCACAATCAATTCGTAGGAACCCGCATCCGGAGCGATGAGAGGTATTTGGAATGCAACCGACTGATCCGATTTGACCGACCGTACCGTCGTCTGCTCAACTGGCCTCGCCACCCCATCAGGTCCAACGATGGAAAGCCCGATGACGATATCGCGATTGGTCACGCCTCGGGCTTTGAGCATTCCTCGCACGTAAATCTGATTTTTGGTGTATACGTCAAGCTGCTCGGGGACTCCGTCGATAGCGAGATCCTTCGCCAATTCGTTATCCCCTCGAGGCCCAATGCCTACCAAGAACAGTGGTATATCCAATCGCCCTAACTGCCTCGCCACTTGCTGTGGATCGAGCTTGGCAGGTGATTCCGTTTGAGCTCCATCGCCCATCCAGATGACCGAGGTCAACGGAGAATTGAACGTGGTCGTCGCAACTTGATGGAGTGGGCCACCGATATCTGTCGTTCCACCCACTGGCTTTGGAGGCAGAGTCGGCTTACTCGTTTCCTCGGAGCTGCTGGCCAATTCGCCAAGCCCCTGCGCTTTCGAATCGTACAAAAACGGTGCGAGGATTGTCTCGTTCCCAAACTGATTTCGCGCATTCCAAAGGGCTTCCCAAATCTCCAGTTGGCTCTCCCAGCGGGTCGACTTGCCATCCCCTGAACTCAACTGCATGCTCGACGACACATCCATCATGACAGCGATTGTGCCTCGCGGCTCACGTTGCTTTGTCCAGGTAAAGCCCGGCTTAAGTAGCAGCAGGAGTAACAGCAGTGCCACAAGAAGTCGCAGCCCCCACAAAATCGCGCGCTGCCTGCGATGGAGCGTCGAAGCGTCCCGAACAGCAAAGAGAATAAACCCTAAGCTCAGGGCTGTCGCGATCACCAGGGCATAACTTCCAAACACCGGCGAGAGTGTCCAGTCCATCATGATTTGCCTCGCGACGTGGAAGCATAGAATCGACTCGACATGGTCTGCTCAGCCATCACCATCATCGTAACGATGACCAGTAGGAACGGCGTTAAATCCTTTCCAAAACGACCTTCGCCAACCGACGACTGGACCTGCTCCTTCGTTTTTGCAATCAGATAACTGTTTTTGCCGAGAACATCATCGAGCCGACCAGGGGGCGCT
>VGZN01000351.1 GCA_016872635.1 Planctomycetota bacterium
ACGACGGGGACCGACTACACACTCAGTCCTTCTCTCGAGCCTATCGCCGATGTGCGCGATAGTGTTCTCGTCGTGTCAGGTTTAGACAAGAAGAACAGCCACGGCGGGGATGGTCACTACGCAAAGACGGCGAACTTTCTCACGGGAATGCCGGTAGCAAAGACCACTGGAAAAGATATCAGCAGCGGTGGAATCTCGATCGATCAAAGGATCGCAGCACAACTCCGGGGAAAGACTCCACTACCATCCCTCGAATTGGGTACCGAACCCGTGATCAGCGGGATCGATAGCAATGTTGGCTACACCCGTTTGTACGGTTCGAATATTTCATGGCAATCGGCGACACGACCCGTCGCCAAAGAGATCAATCCTCGCATGGTGTACGAGCGGTTGTTTGGTAAGAGCATCACGACATCTTCGGAAAACCCCGAGTCGTACAAGAACCTTCTCGACTTCGTGCTCGAGGATGCCAAGGGGGTACGGTCGCGGTTGGGACGAGATGACCAATTCAAATTGGACGAATACCTCGATTCCGTCCGAGGTGTTGAGCAGCGGATCGAGTTTGCTACCAAGAGTTCCGCATCGCATCGCGAGTTGCATCCGACAGCGGAGTCTGTTGCGATCTCGAAACCGGGAGTCCCAGGTGACTTTCGGGAACACATTCAAATCATGCTCGATCTGATGGTATTGGCGTTCCAATCCGATGCCACCCGCGTTTCGTCGTTCATGCTTGCCAACGACGTCTCCGGGCGAAATTTCTCGTTCCTCGAGGGTGTCAGCGGCGGTCACCATGAACTGTCTCACCATGAAAACAACGAATCTAAAATCGCTCAGTATCAAAGGATAAACCGCTGGCATACCGAGCAATTCGCGAACTTGTTACGCAAGCTCAAATCGATCCCTGAAGGGGAGTCGACACTGCTCGATCATTGCATGATCGTGTTTGGTTCGAGCATGTCAGATGGCAACCGACACGACCCGGATAATCTTCCGATACTAGTAGGTGGCAAAGGTGGCGGAACGCTTCAAACTGGCCAGCATGTGGCGGTCGATGGCATGGTACCGTTGTGCAATCTTTACTTGACCATGTTACAAAAAATGGGATTCGAAGATTCTCAATTCGGCGACAGCAACGGAACGATCGCGGGGATCTAGTTCCTCACGATCGTTCCATGCGTTATCGCTTTCAAACTCGATTAACGATACAGCACGGTTGCGTACCAACCTGAAACTCCACGAGCGACACCGATACCGACCGGTGTACGCTGCCCCCAGTAACAGCACTGAGCGATGGCATGATCTGCTGAAACTGTTGAGAAGCCAACTCCTTCGTAACGGCCTGTTCCCATCGAACCGCCCACATGGCGCATTCGGCCTTCGCTTGCTTGTTGCTGAGCCTTACGCTGCGCGACACACGTATCGCAAGCGTCTGCGTGGGTGGCTCCAACACCCAGCATCAAAAACCCGGTGAACACAACGGCAGCAATGATTCTGCGCATTCAAAACTCCTATACCGATAGTGGAAACATCGTCGGTCTTCCATAACCTCAAGAGTAGCATCGAATCCTCATGATCGAGTCTCCACTACGGTTACGACGAGTGTGCAATCGGTCAACCTGAAACCATGGCAGTGCTCCCCCCTTGACATGCGTAAGTTGTTTCATGCTCTAGCGATAAAAAATCGCTTTTTTGAACAAAACAGGGCCCACTTGCTCGCCAAAACCACCTCAAGGCCAATTGACGGCAACGCCAAATGACAGCAACGCCAAATGACAACAAGTTATCTCGCTGAATGCTGACACCCTCAGGATCAACGATTCATCGATGATTAGTCCATCAGAGCCGCGAGGAAAAAACAAAGAGTTTTTGAGGGAGTACGATCTCAGGAGCGAACGAGTTGACCATCGAGCTGACGAATGGAACGATTTGACGACTCAGAAACAACCCCGGAAACGAATCCAATTCGGTTCTGGTACACAACCGCACCCCCTGCGACCCAATTGGTTTTAGTGCAGTTAAAGAAAAGGCGGACACAACTAAACTATCCGCATCCCTCATTCCCAATGGGTATCCGAATAAAAGAACTGCTTTAGCTCAGGGGTCTTTAGTACCAAGGACGCTTGGTCTAACCTTTGTATTTGGATTAGCCGAAAAGGATGTATTTGGATTCATGACAATAACCAACCTTGACGACATGGAATGATAAAGCCAACATCGTTTGAAGCACCTACTTCCGATCGATTCGTTGTCGTAGTTCGGGTGAATACCCATTGCGATCTTTCTTGTCTTTATTGCGGATTCAGTAAGGATATGCATCGAAGGCGTCGTTCGATTTCAGTCCCGTCGCTGATTCGATTCGGAGAAGTGCTAAGGGAGTTCCAGTGTGACTCGAATCGAAAGGTGTTGGTGTCACTTTTGGGAGGTGAGCCCTTTCAGTGGCACTCGTTGATTCCAGTCTCTAACCAACTTCTGCAGTTCGATTTGAGCCTCAGCGTGACAACCAATGGATTAGCTCTCGAGGATGAACAGACCGCTCGATTCGCCATGGACTGCATGGATGAGATCACGATTAGTATCGATGGGTTAGGGGATGACCATGATCGGCTACGGGGTGGCAAGGGGATGGTGGAAGGATTGGAGCGCATCGTTCGTCGGTTGGTGTCCAAGCGTGGACCTGATCGTTGTCAAACCAAACCACGGATCCGTGTCAACGCAGTGCTTACACGGCATACGATTGTAGGCTTTGAGACTTTCGCGCATCGCATGGCTGACTGGGGCGTTGATGCGTTGACGTTCAATCAACTCGGCGGAAACGACCGTCCTGAGTTCTACCCAGAAAACCGCCTTCTCGAAGATCAAGTCCTTCCATTCACAGAGCGATTCCCTGGGTTGCAACAGGAATTGAGAGAACGCGGCTTAGACCTATGCGGTTCTGAATCCTATTTGCACCGTATTGCATGCACCGCACGCCATCAAGCGATTGCTATCGACGATTGTTTTCCAGCAACCCACTTTCTTTTCGTCGATGAGTTGGGGGTTGCCAGTCCCTGCAGTTTTACGACGGACTGCTAGGCTGTTCCCATCGACCAAATCACCAATGCAGCAACGATGAAGGCATTGGCAACAACGTGGCAGCAGCAACGCCGCAATCACCTACCGAACGTTTGCAAGGATTGCCATGCGACCCATGTGCACAGCAAATTCTCGTTGCCTCTCTTGACCCAATAAGGCGTCCAACTGCTTTGTCAATTCGATGGTGGAACGATCGGATGCGACTACTTGAGGAGACCGTATTTGGCCAATGTTCCTCGTAGCGACTCCAATTCCTTGGGCTCCAACTCGGTCATCGGCAATCGCAATTCTCCGGTATCACGCCCCAGAAGTTTCATTGCAGCTTTCACGGGGATCGGGTTGGTCGCTAGGGAAAGCATATCTCGGCACAATGGGAACAATTTGTGGTGCATGCAAGCTGCTTCTGCAAAGTTCCCTGCGAGTGCTGCTTTAACCATCGCCAGGAGATCACCGGGTACGATGTTTCCCGCGACGGAAATAACACCCTCAGCACCGATGCTCATCATCGGCAAGGTGAGTGAATCATCACCGCTGAGGACTGTCAGGTTGGTGGCGTTGAGGATCTGGGAACATTGATCGAGTGAACCCGTGGCTTCTTTGACCATAGTGATGTTCGGAAGTTCCGAAAGCTTCACCATCGTCTCAGGCTCGATGTTCTTTGCCGATCGGCCTGGAATGTTGTAGACGCAATGAGGGATTCCGACTTCTTCTGCGATGGCCTTGAAGTGTTCGTAGAAACCCCGTTGCGTAGGCTTGTTGTAGTAAGGAGCAACTTGCAACGATGCATCGGCACCTGCTTTTGCAGCCCATCGGGTCAACCGTAGTGCTTCCGCGGTGCAGTTACTGCCTGTTCCCGCCATGACTTTACACCGCCCAGACGCAAGTTGGACAACCTCGCTGACGACCCGTTCATGCTCATCGTGCGTCAGGGTTGGCGATTCCCCCGTGGTCCCCACGGGAACCAAGAATGTCACGCCGGATGCGATTTGAAATTCGATTTGCTCCTTGAGCTTTGCGATATCGAGTGCCCCATTTTTGAACGGGGTAACGATCGCAACACCCACTCCAGCAAAATCACTTCCTTTTCGCTTTGTCATCGTTTCAGTCCCAAGATGATCCCGACAAAAAAAATCGCACCGTTTCCGGTGCGAATGATTCCATGCACGACGTCAGTAATGTATCGTCGATTCGATTAGGTGCCAACTCGAAGCTTGGCACGCGCCTGGGCCAAGGCGCGATCACGAAGGGCAAACGCCTCAGGGGTGGCAGGGCGAATCTCCGATGCTTTCTTCAGATCAGCTTCGGCGGACGCTCGATCGATATGGTTGGGTTTGAGCAAGCGGTCTGTCAAGATGTAGACCGCCTCGCGGGTCACCTGAACGAATCCACCATCGACGAACCACTCTTCAGCTTTGCCAGCCCCTTTGAGCTTCATCAAGCCAAATCCGAGTCTTCCGACCATTGGGGAACGTCCAGGCAAGATACCTAGCTCCCCGTCGAACAACGGGAGTATTAAAGAGTCGCAATGGGTGTCGAGTTCCGTCTTTTCGGGAGTGACAACCACGCAATGTACACCGGTTCCGGAACTCATGATTACTTCTTGCCTTGTTCTGCCATCTTGCGAGCTTGCTCTTCGACTTGTTCGATTGCTCCGACGTACATGAACGCGGATTCAGGCAAATGATCCCACTTGCCGTCGCAGATTTCTTCGAAGCTGCGGATGGTATCAGCTAGGCTGGTGATTTCCCCTGGTTTGCCGGTAAAGACTTCGGCGACCAAGAACGGTTGGGACAGGAATCGCTCGATGCGGCGAGCGCGTCGAACGACTGTCTTATCTTCCTCGCTCAACTCGTCAACACCGAGAATCGCGATGATATCTTGAAGTTCGCGGTATCGCTGAAGGGTTCGCTGAACGCGGCGAGCGATGTTGTAGTGACGTTCGCCGACGATCGCTGGGTCGAGGATACGGGAGTTGGACGCCAGTGGATCCACCGCTGGGTAAATCCCCTTTTCGGAGATTGAACGCTCAAGGTAGATAAACGCGTCGAGCTGTCCGAACGCTGTTGCAGGTGCAGGGTCGGTCGGGTCGTCTGCAGGAACGTAAACCGCTTGCACCGATGTGATCGCACCACGTTTGGTGGAGGTAATTCGTTCTTGGAGAGCACCCATTTCGGTCGCCAAGGTTGGTTGGTAACCCACCGCGGAAGGCATCCGTCCCAAGAGCGCCGACACTTCGGAACCTGCTTGGGAGAATCGGAAGATGTTGTCGACGAACAACAAAGTGTCCTTGCCCGTGGTATCGCGGAAGTATTCCGCCATGGTCAATGCGGAGAGTGCCACGCGGAGACGGGATCCGGGTGGCTCGTTCATCTGGCCGAACACCATGCACGTTTGTTCGATAACCTTGCGTCCCGTCTTGCCGATCTCGGCCACTTGCATTTCAAGCCAAAGGTCGGTTCCTTCGCGGGTTCTTTCTCCCACCCCTGCGAACACGGAGTAACCACCGTGGGAACTAGCGACTCGAGCGATCAACTCCTGGAGAATAACTGTCTTTCCAAGACCCGCACCACCGAACAGACCGGCCTTACCACCGCGGACGAACGGAGTTAACAAGTCGATAACCTTGATCCCGGTTTCGAACACTTCGGTATTGGTGT
>VGZN01000352.1 GCA_016872635.1 Planctomycetota bacterium
GACAACCGGAATCAAACCGACATCAAGCGACTCATTCTCTAGTTCCGTCGCGAGCCGGCTTGGAAGCTCCAATCTCAGGGATCCCATCGGCCCGCTGGTCGAGTGGTACGTTTCACGACCCGCACTGGCGAGCCCGTCGAGAAGCGAATAAATCAGTGGCTTGGTATTCAGGTAAGCCACGGCGCCGATACGAACGAAATGCGAGTTTGCCAGCTCCTCGGAAAGGCCCTTTTGAAAACCTCCAGGGTGGGTCACGGCTCCCTCCCCGACCATCGCCCCTCGGTCCTCACAACTCGGGTGTGCCAGAGCATCGGTGCGTGGCGTCGAGAACTCGGGTGTAGCAGTCCCCTCGTACGCTGGCCGCGGTTCGCCACTCGAGCGTGTTGGTGCGGATTTTCGTGGGGACAGAATATCGACGGACATAGCGAGTTCCTTGGAGAATAACCCGCAGAACCGAACTCCCGGATAACTCGTTGGCTGGCGATCAACTTGTCAGAAGTGCTCATTTTGGCTGCTAGGCCCTAGGTTCGCCACACGCAACCGGCCCAAGACCAACCGACACCAAAACCGACGAGCAAGTGGGTGGATCCGGGATGGACTTTCCCTTCTTTTCGCAAATCATCGATGAGGATAGGAAGTGTCGACGAAACGGTGTTTCCGCGGTCATAGAGGCGAATCGGAAGCCGATCGTCCTCTACACCCACCGCTTTTTGCAGAAGCTCGAGCATTTTACGGGTCGCTTGATGCATGAGCAGCAGATCGATCTCCGACATGTCCACTTTGGCTTTCTCGAGCATGTTTCGGATCAACTGAGGGATTGCGACCACGGTAAAGTCCATCAAGCTCGGCCCATCCATATAGAGCCGACTTGACCAACGTTTGCGTCGTCGGGGCGTAATCGCATCTTCGGTGCAGCGAGCTCCTCCGTGGCTGACGATGAGCGTGTCCGCCCCTTTCCCGTCCGTGCCGAATTCAAAACCAATCAACCGAGGCGAATCGACGGCTTCGATCAAGGCGGCGGCAGCGGCATCACTAAAAATCGGCCTCAAGGATCGGTCATCTTTTTCGATGTACTTGCTGTACGTTTCCGCCGTCACCAACAAAACTCGCTTGGCTTGTCCGCTCGCGATGAGCCCCTCCGCGAGAGCCAACCCGTAGACAAATCCAGAACAACCTAAATTGAAATCAAGTGCCCCGCAGTTGACCCGCAATCCGAGCCGGTCCTGCATTAAACAAGCGGTCGTCGGGAGTGGATAGTCAGGGGTTTGTGTACAAAAGAGTAGAAAGTCGATCGATTCGGGGGTTATTGAATGTTCTGCGAAAAGCTTTTCGCAAGCAACAACGCCTAAATCGGCCGCCGTCTCATTTGGGGCCGCCAAATAACGTGTTCGAATACCTGTCTTCTCGACCAACTCCTGTACATGCCACTCCGGATGCTCGTCGGTCAGCTGATCGCTGGTCTCGACATGCGACGGAAAGTGAACTGCGATGGGGCCAATCTGCGCGTGTGGCACGGTTTAGAGGTGTTGAAGAGCGGGAAAAGGATTGGTCGAAGGCCTACATCCCCCCCGACAGCGACGGAAACGATCATACCGACAATAAGGTCCTACCGACAACGGGGTGGCTGCGAAAGTATCTTCCCCGGAATGTCCCGCCCCAGATACCCCCTTCTCATACTCCGACGGAAAAGAACAGCTATCTCACGGAAAAGACCCGCTAAAAGACTAAGACCTACGGGTTCTCGAAGTTCCTGCTAGAATAAGGTCTGCCGAACGATGCTCCGCCTAGTTCGAGCGCGCGGAACTTAGCCTGCTATCCTCTTCCACTGCTCACTACTTTTTGTTGATGACATGAAGCAGATCATCGCGATCATCCGCCCGTTCCTCGTCGAAGAACTGCTCGATGCTTTGCGGCTGGCTCCTGTGGAAGCCTTGCAACTAACCGAGGTCAAAGGATTCGGGCGTCAGAAAAGCTACTTGGATCGTTACTCGTCGAGTGAGTACAGCCAAGCATTCTTGCCCAAGGTGGAGATCAGTTTATTTGTCGATGATCTCCGAGTGGAAGAGGTCTGCAAAACGATCGCAGACACATGCAAAACCGGTCGGATGGGAGATGGCAAGCTGATGGTCATCGACGTCCCAACCATGGTCCCCATCTTCGAAAATGATGGAACATAGCAGGCTCCTAACGATGCTTGGTAGCCAGCCGTTCTTTC
Source organism: Planctomycetota bacterium (assembly GCA_016872635.1). GTDB lineage: Bacteria > Planctomycetota > Planctomycetia > Pirellulales > Pirellulaceae > JBKCUI01. The sequence goes on from VGZN01000352.1 coordinate 2,216, forward strand.
GCACTAACGTTCTGCATCTGGACACGTTTAGTCGCTTCTAATTGAACTCGAGGGTCCGCAGATCCTGCTTGTACGACACCCGATCCAATGCGGGTTGGGGATGTGCGTACGACCCGTTCCGTGGTCGTCGTCGCATGGTTTCCATTCGTACCTGAACGGCGTTGGTGCGATGCATTTGCATCAGGAACTGGCGTCGGAGCAACTTGGGCTTTCGGTTTGGCTGGGGTTGGCGTCGCATGCTGGACCGCGGAGTGGGTAGCTTCACCTTCGTGGATAACCTCCCCCTCAGAGACCATTCCTTGACTGCACGATGCACAGGAACCTGTCCCATGTCCGCCCCCGAAATGCCCTGCGGAAACAACCCCTCCGCCCGAACAACCGCACGAGGTACATCCGCCCTGCGAGCAACCGGATGGCTCGTACCGGTATCCCCAAAGGTCTCGCAAGCGGGAGTACCAAGGTCGACAACTCCCGCACCCGCCAGTGTAATCACCCGCCATTCCACACGGATCACATGTTGGAGGTTCGCTGATATGCTCGCCCCAGTAAACTTCTCCGCAACCTGACGTGCATCGAGTCGATGCCGCCCACGAATGAATTTTCTGCTTCAAATGCCCATGGCCGTGAAAGAGCGGCTCCATGCCAACCATTCCGCACTCACCTTCGCAAACACTAGGTTGTGTCGCAGCACACGGAGTGACTCGACAACCAGGAGTACCACAATTCATTTGGACGCTGCAGCAACCAACTTGGCATACTATTGCTGCAACAAGACCAATGCTCCAACGTAGAGACGATTCCATTTTTCCCCCCCGAGAAACTGAAACTTCCATGAGCGAGCCAGCCTGAGATGCTGGAACTCGACTAAATTAAGAGCGCAGATCCTAACGTCCCTTCGCTCGACCGCCTGAAATTCATCGCGAGCAACTGGATCCACAGCATTGATTCGGTACTGGCTCGTGGATGTTATCGACCGGCACAACCGATACAATCAGTAAATCTTGCCAGGTACACCCCCGAAGAAATTGCTAGCGAAAACAAATGCCATTGGAATTAATCCAAAAATCTCGTCTGGTTGCCATCATCCGCTTGGAACGACTCGATCACGCCCAGGAATTAGTCCATGTGCTGCTCGAAGCGGGAGTGCGTTGCCTCGAGTTCACCTTAACCAACCCTGACGCTCCGCGGTGGATCCACCGTCTTCTCACCGAAGACAAACGATTTGAAAACGGAGATGCATGCATCGGAGTCGGTTCGGTACGAAACGTAGACGAAGCGAGACTAGTCCTTGATGCAGGGGCTCAGTTTGTCGTAACTCCGATCACTTCGGTAAAGGTGATCGAGGTTTGTGTCGAGCGCAAGGTACCGATTGCATCAGGGGCATTTACTCCGACGGAAATCGCGACGGCATGGGATGCGGGCGCGAACATCGTCAAAGTATTCCCGGCGAGGGTACTCGGGCCCGGTTACATCCGAGATGTTCTAGCACCGCTCCCCTATATTCAGTTGATGCCAACGGGCGGTATTGATACCACTAACGCGGGTGACTATTTGAGCGCGGGGGCAATTGCCGTTGGTGTCGGTGGACAACTCTGCCCAGTCAAACTCGTCGAAAACAAAGACTGGGATACGATCCTACACTCTGCAAAACGGATCGTTGACGCGTGCGCCTGAACCCTCGATACGCTCGCATAGATTTCCCGAGGTAGATGTTTTCATGGAACCTACGAAGAAACTCTCTAACGACGACTTGCGCAAACTCGACAAGACGGTTGTATGGCATGCGTTTTCCCAGATGTCGGAATACGACGGGCTCATCATCGATTCCGCATCGGGCTGTTGGTTAACCGATATCGATGGAAATCGATATCTCGATGGGACGAGCGCCCTTTGGTGCAATCTGTTTGGGCACCAAGTTCCTGAGATCGATTCCGCGATTCGAAATCAATTAAGCCATGTAGCTCACGTAACGAACTTAGGAATGAGCCATCCTGCGACCATTCAACTCGCCGAACGGTTAGCAGACCTAGCTCCCGGCGAGTTGAAACATGTCTTCTTTAGCGGCGATGGTGCATCGGCCGTTGAAGTAGCGATGAAACTGGCATTTCAATTCTGGCGACAGTGCGACCCTCCAGCCCCCCAGCGGACAAAGTTCATCGCGCTTGGAGATGCTTACCACGGAGACACGATTGGCACGGTGAGTGTAAGTGGTGTGTCGCGATTCCAATCACTGTTTTCACCGTTGCTATTTGAAGTTGTGCGCGGCCCCTGCCCCGACTCATTCCGACTCCCCGTTGGAATGGATCCCACCCAAGCCTGCCAGTGGTACTTGTCCGAGTACCGCAAACTGTTGGAACAACATGCCGACGAAACCGTGGCGGTGATTGTGGAACCTATGATCCAAGGAGCCGCTGGATTCGTCACTCAGCCACGAGGTTTTCTCCGTGGATTGGCTGAGCTATGTCGAGAATTTGGTCTTCTTTGGATCGCCGATGAAATCGCCGTTGGGATGGGCCGAACCGGTCGTTTTTTCGCGATCGAACACGAAGGCATTCATAACGATCCATCGCTCGTACCGGACTTTATTTGTTTAGGCAAAGGGCTCACAGGGGGATATCTTGCAATGAGCGCTACACTTTGCAGTACCCGCATTTGGAATGTGTTTCTCGGAAGCCACGCCGAGTTGAAAACCTTTTTTCACGGTCACACTTACGGCGGTAATCCTTTAGCAGCCGCTGCAGGAAACGCGGTCATGGATCTATTTCAATCCCAATATTCCATGGAGAAGTTACTCCCTAAGATCGAGTATTTTCAACGTTGCCTCGAGCCTTTGAAAGGACTCGCAATTGTCGGAGATGTACGGCAATTAGGCATGATGGCAGCCGTCGATTTCGTGAAGGACCGCGCGACCAAAGAGCCTTTTGGATGGAACGAAAGGATCAGCGCTAGGATTTGCAAACGTTTGCTCGAGAAAGGTATTTGGTTACGCCCACTTGGGAATGTGATTCCCATTTTGCCTCCTTTGAGCATCAGTGGTGACGATCTAGAGTTACTAACGCGGTCGCTTTTCGAATCCGTCCTGGAGGTGCAGGAGGAATTAATTAGGTCGTAGCGATCATCGTCAGCGCAGGAGTCATGGGACGGTGCGAGATATTCATCGAATGGGTGTGATCACGAACGGGTTCGATCACGACTGGCTTTTATGATATCTAGCACGGGGAAATTTATCATGGCTAGCAACGAGGATATCAGGTTCCAACGCCCAGTCGCCACTTGCTAACACGCGTGGCTCGGATGGGATCATTGACCAAAGAAAACCTTTTCCGCGGTTCCCGAAAGAATCAATCGCTTCTCTTCCATGCTCAAAAAATCCGCTCGGTCGCGAACGAGTTCCACCGACGCTCCGTAGGAATGGGGTGCCTGGACCTGATAAGGGCAGTCCGACGCCCACATCAGTCGATCCGCGCCGTATGCATCCTTGAGCGTCCGAATCATCGGCAAGAGATCTGCA
>VGZN01000353.1 GCA_016872635.1 Planctomycetota bacterium
TCTCCTCGAAGAAGCGGACAAATGCGACTGCTTGGCGATTCTGGATAACGGAAAGTTGGTCGCGCTCGACAGTCCCGACAATCTCCGCCGTGCAACTGGCGAAACGGTTATTTCGGTGATGACGGACGAACCGAAGCTGGTCGCGGGTGTCCTTCAATCGCGTTTCGGATCGGATCCTAAAATTTTGGACAACCAAGTCCGTGTCGTCATCAACGACGCTGGGACCGCCATCACTGATGTCATGCAAGCATTGGCTGGGAACTCGCTCAGCATCACCATCGGACGCCCCGATCTAGAGGATGTTTTCATCCGCAGGACCGGCACCTCATTCAGTAATTACCAGTCCGATGGACGCTCTTTTGAACGATAACAGCGAATCTCACCGTGGACACCATGATCGTAGTCGGTTCGGGGATTTCACCGAGCTTCTGGAAACGGCTTGGCCATTGATGCTCTCCACCGGTTTGTTCTCGATCACATTGTTCATCGATCGATTGTTTCTGTACCAATTCTCGGATGCAGCCGCGGCGGCAGCGATGTCCGCAGGCACCCTCTCCTGGTCGGTGACCTGCTTACCTGTTGGAATTTGTGGTTACACCAATACGTTCGTATCGCAATACCTGGGAATCAAGCGATTGGACAGAGCCATACAATTGGTTTGGCAAGGGATATTGATGGCTCTAGCCACGGTACCGGTGTTAGTCACTCTCGGGATCTTTTCGTACCGTATATTTCGTGCGAGCAGTCACTCGCACGAATTGGCGACATCCGAGTCCGAATTCTTCTTTTGGCTTGTTCCTGGCGCGTGCTCGACGATTATCAGCGCTGCCTTGATTGGTCTATTCGCTGGGAGCGGTAGGACGATGGTATTGCTTTACTGCGATGCGATAGCGACTGCTCTCAACTGCGTGTTGGATTATGGATTGATCTTTGGCAATTTTGGAATGCCCCGCCTCGGCGTCGCCGGCGCAGGGGCTGCGTCCAGCGTTGCGCTTACTGTCAAACTGTTGCTATTACTGCTGTTCGCCTTTTTCTACTTGCGACGCGGCCAATTCGGTCAACTTTCTGGAGCGGTTTCGAATTCAAGCCCGCAGTTCGCGCAGATCAAGCCACTTTTGACTTATGACTACCCGCTAATGAGACGCTTATTCCACTACGGGTGGCCAGCGGGCGTATCGGTGGTGGCGGAATCATGGAGCTTTCTCATCATCATGATGATCGTAGGGAAACTCGGAGAGAAACCTGCTGCTGCGACAACCTTGGCTCTCGGAGTCAATGTACTTGCCTTTATTCCACTGATCGGACTTGGGATCGCTGTCGGTGTGCTGGTAGGTAAGTACTTGGTCCAAGGCCAACTAAAAACGGCGAAGCGAATGGTGCAAAGCGCGCTGATGATCGGTATGGCCTACAGCGCGTTTTTTGTGATCCTCTACGGTGGCTTTCCCGATTTCGCGATCAATGTTTATGCGATCGGCAACGATCCAGTTCGATTCGATGCGATGCGTCCGGAACTCAAGCCATTGCTTTATTTCATCGCGGCCTACTGTGTTTTTGATGCCTTTCAAATTATTTTTTCAGGCGCTCTTAAAGGTGCCGGAGATACGGTGTACGTATTGACGGGGCATGTGGTGGCAGGATTCGGCACTGTCGGAACGGCGGTGCTGTTCCACTGGCTCTTCGGTTGGGATGGTCTCTATTATTGGTGGACAGTCATCAGTTTGTGGGTTGTCGTCTTGGCGGTCCTCTTCACCTACCGGTATCTGCAAGGTGGGTGGCAGGATAAACGTGTGATCGAACCGAATCTGATCGCTGATTCGGAAAAAATGGCTGCTCAGGATTCGCCCTAACGCGAACAACACGTTGAATCATAAAGGCGCGGCGCATCACGACTGCGGTGCAAATGCCCCATTGCGGTATACCCGATGCAGGATACCCAGTGCAGTACGTAGGGCTATGTGCTCGGCGTCTAAGCAACAGAAGGTAGATGAGACGCGAGCATTAGCGGATCGTCGTTCCAGCGAGCGGTTACGACTTCGCGGATTCCCATTCGCTCGGCGAGTCTCTGCGTTAGTTTGGCTGCAAAGTTCTGAGATGAGTGAAAATCGACGAACTGTTTCGCCTCCATGGTCGTGCGATAATCCGCCGCGGTGTCGAGTGCTATACGCAGATGCTCTGCAAAAATGTGCTTGTCATTGGTGTTGCACACAGTTCCCAATTGGAACCGCCTTACCGTTTGATCCATCCATCCAATCGCATTGGATAGTACCGGGATACCCGCAGCAGCGCCTCGAATGACTAAGCTCGCGGAATAAACATGAGCCGGATAAGGGGTCGTGGTTAGGTCGCAACCGATGAGCGCAGCCCATAGTTCGCTGCTGGTCAGATGGCGGTCGAAGCATAGGATGGAGCCATCGGCAAGCATATGGGAAAATCGATGCGTTAGAAGTTCGCGAGTTTCATCGGTTGCTTTTCCAGCCAAAAGGACTTTGTCATCAGGACGCAGGTTAGGCCTGGCGATTTCGAATGCTTCAAGCAACTCTCGCACCCCTTTCCGTCGCTCCAAGAGACCGACGAGGGAGACGATCCGGCCATGGGCGGGTAATCCGAGTATTTGTCGCGCTTCGCCCTTGCTCATCGTAGGTACTGGCTCTACAGGGTCGGGCAATAGGTGTGCAATCGAGGCGAGTCGCGAGTTGTGGCGTTTCATGACATCGATCGCGTGAGGAACGATATGATGAATACGAGTCCAAGGCCCTTTGGCGAGGATAGACAGTGCGATTTTTTCCTTGATTGCCGATTTCAAATCAGTGTGCGGATACGCATATTTTCCGAAGAGTAGTACTAACTCGGTTTCGACCTGATTGCGATGCAACCACGAAGACAGTGGATTAGGGAAACCACACCAATGGGCTAATGGGTTCCCAAAAGGAATATAGACGTGCTCGGGCTCCACCTGCTTTAGTCCACGGAGGAACGATTTCATCATGGAAACGATGGCACGAGGGCCATTGACGCGGATGCCTTGCGATCCACCGCGGGTGGAAAAATTGTCGAGCCCCAAAACTTGAATCGAGGGGAGTACCGAATCGAGATGCTTGTGAAACTCCTCAGACCGAGTCGCCTGAACACTGGTCAGTAGATGCACATCGCATCGCATCTCGACAAGTCGCGATGCGATCTGACGAACGTACGCGAGGTTATGACCGACATACTGGGGTTCAAAAATAAGAACCTTCATGGCGCTCCCCACTCGACGTTCCCTGACACAGTCGCGAGACTGAAACCTCAAGGCATGATCCCAGAATTGTGAATCTGGGCAAAGGCCAATCGTACGTTGCCTCGGTCGATTTCATCAAATCGACTCGCGGCATTGCTAGCATAGGAGCGGCGACTGTAACCCTCGGTACAAAGGCCGTTTCCGTCAGAGCCAAAATCGCCTGCTCGCATGGCCCCAATGCATTGGTGACGATGCTAGTTGATGTTGTTGGTGTTAGTCGGGGCCTGGAAGTGCCCTTCTAGAAATGCTCTGGCCATTGCCTTCGGGACTTGGGCTTCGGCGAGCACCAGGTTTGCCCGGTTCTCCGCAACTTTTGCCTTCATCACTTGCTCTTGGGCGATTGCTTCAGCGCGACGTTGCTCTGCTTGAGCTCTCGCCATCCGCACGTCGGCTTCCGCTTGGTCGGCTCGCAAGCGAGCGCCGATGTTTTGTCCAACTTCGATATGCGCGATATCGATTGAAACGATGGTGAACGCAGTTTGATTGTCGAGTCCCCGTTTGAGAACTGTACGAGCGATCAAGTTCGGATTTTCGAGGACTGCGAGGTGCGTTTCCGAAGAGCCGATCGAGCTGATGATGCTCTCGCCGACACGAGCGATCACCGTTTCTTCGGTAGCGCCCCCGATCAGTTGTTCCAAATTCGTGCGAACGGTGACTCTCGCTTTCACCTTCAATTCGATCCCGTTCTTCGCGATTGCAGAAAGAAAACCCGTCGGGCTGTACCGAGGATCAGGGCAATCGATAACCCTCGGATGGACGGAGGTGCGTACCGCATCCAAAACGTCTCGACCGGCGAGGTCGATCGCTGCGGCACGGTCGAAATCGAGGTCTATTCCGGCGCGGTGAGCCGCAATGATGGCGTTGAGCACGTTCATGACGTTACCTTCGGCAAGGTAGTGCGCTTCGAGTCGTTGGGTGCTGATACCGTTGCGGCGATCGATCCCGAGCCCCGCTTGAGCGGCCATGACTTTGGCATTGACGATTACGGCCGAACGGACTTGGCGAAAGTACATGCCGATCAAGCTGGCCATCGAAACATCTGCGCCGCTCATCAACGCTTGCAACCATAGGCTGCCGAAGTTCCATAGGACGATCAAGGAAACGAGTGCGAACAGTCCAAGAAAAACCAGTAATCCGCCCATTAAAACGGAGCGAAAACTTCCAGCATTTATCTGAGCAATGAACAGATCCAAGCCTACGGAAATTGCGTTCATGCGTGATTCCCAATTCTTTCGAGGAAAGCGAGGGAAAAGCATCCCTCAAGCCCCTAGAGTATCGCGGATCATCGCCCCTGGCGGAAGTACACCCCTGATGAGAGCCGTCGGTCGCTATTTTCCCGCGGCGATTTCCGGTTTCGTTCGTTCACAGGGGGTCTAGGGATAAAAAGCATTCATTTTCACGGATTTTGCAAGAGTTTCAGACACGAGCGAACCGGGGCCATCCAGGAAGCGTACAAGCCGTATCTCGTCGTAGTTTTTTCGCTTTTGGCCCCAATTTCCTGGATCGCCGATGGATCTCGCCATTCTACCTTCCGTTCTTGCTGTCACGGACTTTTGGATGTCCAGATGGTTAACGCCTGTCTGGTTTTTAGGGGTGGGGGTGACGGCAGGATTGGCCATCCTTGCAGCTCTTATCGGTATTTTTTACGTCATGTCGAAAATACCAGTTTTTGACGCTCTCCGAGAAAGCGGTGCAGCGCATGGTGTCTCGGCGGTTCTTGCTGTCGTCCTGGCAGCTCGGTTCACTTGGTACATGCTCCCGACTTTCCGTGAGCCCAACGGCGATATAGCTCGGTACGACGAACTCGTTCTCTTGAGCATCGCATCGGCTATCTTTTTTGGAGTCTTCTCATGGGCGTTGATGTACTGCTCATCCACCCGCTTCATGCTAGAGCTTAAATCGCTACTAAACCAAGGAATCGGACTGTATTTGTTATCCGCCGTTGGAGTGGTGGCCTTTGTCGGCCTTGCCTGCACACCCTTGACGGAGAATCCAGCGGCTGCGTTCGCGAGCGTACCGAAGTTGTTCGTGTACGGGACCACTCTTCAAAATTTTACTGTCTCAGGTGCCGTCAGCGAAGAGGACGCTCCCTTCATCAAAATGCCGGTCAAGTACGATCCCAACACCCTTGCGTTCCTGGAAATTACATCCAATAAGAACTTGCTGATTGGAGACGGCCCGAGCATTGCAGAGTTTCGATCACCTGGGTATCGCGTCGAGAGAGGTGTTGAGTTTCGATGGAACCGTAATATGGGTGCAGCAAAGTGTCCGCTTCCCTTAGCTTCCGGAGCGGACGTTTACGTTCAGAATCAAGAGTTTGGAGATGCGGACATCCGAATCCGAATCCAATCGGTACCGCCTGTACGTGAGGCCACGACGTTTGTCCTTGTATCCGTTTTCACCGCGATATTTGGTTTACTATT
>VGZN01000354.1 GCA_016872635.1 Planctomycetota bacterium
GAGAACTTCCTTTGGAAAAGAGCTTCAAAGTTCAAGTCGCCGCAAGCGGTTTCGAGGCAGGTATTCAAGCAGAGAGCTTCCATCCAGACTGCATGATTGTCGACTTCTCAGTCGGCAAGCTGGAAGCATTGCAAATTTGCCAGAATTTGCGCAAGAATTCCGACTTCTCCGAAATAATCCTTATCGCTCTGTTGCCAGACGACGGAAATACGATGAGCTTTGATCGTTCCAGCATCAATGAAACGTTCAAGAAGCCATTCGATGCACGTCTTCTCGCAGAACGCCTGAGGACCCTAATCGGGGCAAAGAAGGAACTTGTTTAGTCACTAGACAAGGATCGACCGCCAAACGAACAAGCCTTCGGTGCGACCCATCGGAGGTTTTTTCGTTTTCGGACCGAGACCACAGTGACACTGTAGGGATGAATCGTGGGCGAGACCGATAGCGATGGCTTGTATACGCTGCTATCCTAACCTGTTTCATGCCACACCTCTCTCACACTGAGCCATGAGTGATAACGATACAACTTCGCCGGAGGTCGCTGCAGCCAAGTCTGCGATTGCTGCATTGCGATCGGAAATCCGTGCCCACGATCATAGCTATTATGTTCTGGCAGCTCCCACCATCACCGACTTGGAGTACGATCGGAAGCTTCGAGAGTTGATCGATTGGGAGACAAGGTTTCCGTCGTTGATCGCGTCCGACAGTCCTAGTCAGCGACTCGGAGACACGCCGATCGAAGGGCTGACCCAAGTCGCTCATCGGGTTCCGATGCTATCGATCGAAAACACCTATACGGAGCAAGAACTCAAGGATTTTTTCGCCCGAGTTCGCAAGCTGATTCCGGAAGAGGCTATCGAGTGGGTTGTAGAACTAAAGGTTGACGGAGTTGCGGCCTCCGTTCGATATGAAGATGGCTTTCTCGTGCAAGCGGTGACACGTGGTAATGGAGAGGTCGGAGACGATGTGACCCACAACGCTCGTACGCTTCGAGGCCTTCCTCAACGGCTTATCGGTGACCACATCCCAAGGGTGCTCGAGGTGCGGGGTGAAATCTACATGACGAACTCGGATCTCGTCGTTCTGAACGAGCAACGAGCGCAACAAGGGGAAGCCGAGTTCAAGAATCCTCGCAACGTGTCTGCCGGTTCCATTCGTCTACTCGATTCCAAGATCTGCGCCCAACGACGACTTCGTTTTTTCTGTCACGGCATGGGATTTTGCGATGGGGTTCAAGCGACCAATCACATGGATTTTCTTTCGGTCGTCCAATCGCTTGGAATTCCAACAACACCACGCGTTGAATGTTTTTCAAACGATGAGGCCGCGATCGACCACTGCAATCAACTCGTGGAGAGCCTCCACGATCTCGATTTCGAGGTTGATGGTTTAGTGGTGAAAGTCAATTCATTTGAACAGCGAGAAACGCTGGGTAGTACCACCAAATGCCCGCGTTGGGTGATCGCTTATAAGATCGAAAAATATGAGGCGATCACTAAACTAATTGAAATCAAAACACAGGTCGGCAAAACTGGGACGATCACTCCGGTGGGTGAACTCGAACCCGTGCAGTTGGCCGGAACGACAGTCAGCCGCGCATCGCTCCACAATCTGGATGAGATTCACCGAAAGGATATTCGGGTTGGCGATTGGGTGGTCGTTGAAAAGGCAGGAAAGATTATCCCGCACATCGTCCGTGTCGAGAAGCATCGGCGGGAACAAGAGCTTCCTGAGTTCCAGTTTCCGGAGGTCTGTCCGGAATGTGGTGAAACGCTTCAACGAGATGCCACTGGGGTGTATATCCGTTGCCTTTCGAAGCAATGTCCCGCTCAGTGGCGACAGAGGTTGCGGTACTTTGCAACTCGCGATTGCATGGATATCGAGGGACTAGGGGACAAACTCGTGAACCAGTTAGTCGATTCGCAGTTGGTTTCGTCCTACGGCAATCTTTACGCATTGACTCTCGATCAGTTGATGTCGCTTGATCGCATGGGCCGAAAATCGGCAGAGAACTTGTTGAGCGGTATCGATGCGAGCAAGGGACGCGGGCTTTCGCGAGTGCTCAATGCGATTTCGATGCGGCATGTTGGGCAGCGGGTTGCTCAGATTTTAGCAAGGCGTTTTGGCAATGCGGACCGACTGCTTGGGGCGAGTGAAGACGAGTTATCCAAGACCGACGAAATCGGACCGGTGATCGCGAAAAGTGTCTTCGACTATTGCCATAGCGATGAAGGTATGCAGGTATTTCATCAACTGCGTCAGGCGGGTGTGTCGTTAGAAACGTCAAGCGAGGACTCCGTCGATCACGCAGGTGCCTTCGCTGGAAAATCGATTGTGGTTACCGGAACGCTTAAACGGTTCAGTCGAGATGAAATCGAACGACTGATTGAAAAGCTCGGCGGAAGGGCTTCGAGCAGTGTCTCGAAGAAAACCGATTACGTTGTCGCTGGCGAGGCGGCAGGCAGTAAACTTGAAAAAGCCAAGCAGTTGGGTATACCCATATTGACCGAAGAGGAATTTCAAACGTTGATCGCTGCGAGCAACTGATCCATGATAGGGCATTCGGACACGTTTGCGTTCGGTTTTTTCACGGATGCGTGGCAAGTCGAGTTCCTAAGGAGCGTTCCAGCTCAATTTGCACTATAATGTGGCGGCGACTCATTCTTGAGTTTGCCTTCATGCCCCGATTGGATAGTCTACTGTAGCCACTGAGTCGACATGATCGAGTTCATCGAGTTCGGAAAAGATTACGGCGAGTTTACTGCCGTACAAAGCCTTAATTTGAAAATCGAGGCTGGTGACTTGTTCGGTTTCATCGGTCCAAATGGTGCAGGCAAGAGCACTTCGATTCGCTTTGCGGCAACCTTGTTGAAGTCGTCACGCGGTGATGGGATCGTCAATGGATTCAGCGTCAATAAGAATCCTATGGATGTGCGACGCAGCATCGGTTACATGCCGGATGACTTTGGTGTCTATGACGGTATGAAGGTGTGGGAGTTCCTCGATTTTTTCGCCGTTGCTTACAAGATCGGACGAACGCAACGCAAGCAGGTAATCGGAGATGTTCTCGAATTGCTCGACTTGACACACAAACGGGATGACTTCGTCAACGGTTTGTCTCGCGGCATGAAGCAGCGATTGTGTTTGGCGAAAACGCTCGTCCATGATCCCCCAGTTTTGATCCTCGATGAACCGACGAGTGGACTGGACCCGAGAGCACGCATTGAGGTCAAAGCCTTGCTCAAAGAGCTTCGGAAGATGGGCAAAACGATATTGATCAGTAGTCATATCCTTTCCGAACTCGCGGATTGTTGCACGTCGATCGGTATTATCGAACGTGGACAACTTTTGATGCATGGTCCCATCGATTCCGTCTATCGGCAAATACGTCGGAATCGAATTGTGGAAATCCGATTCGTCGACAATCAAGATGCTGGCCTCGCAATCCTTCGCAGTGATCCTAATCTCCGTGGGATCGACATTGACGGAAACCGAGTGACCGCTGAATTTGAAACCGACGACGCAGGGCTTGCCGACCTTTTACAACGGCTGGTTTCCAACGGTATCCGGATGCGGTCGTTTAGCGACAAAGACCCGACCCTTGAAGATGTATTCATGCTTGTAACCAAGGGGCTAGTTGCGTGATCCGAGCGTTGCAACGAGTCCAATTGGGAATGCGAGGGTGTTCATGAAAAACGCGTTCGCGTTTGTTCTGATTGCTTTAGTTCGTTTCTACCAACGAGCAATCAGCCCGCTCCTCTGGAGCGGATGCCGATTTACCCCGACTTGTTCGCAATACATGATTGAAGCAATTGGGAAATATGGCCCAGTACGAGGGACCTTCAAAGGGCTTTTTCGAATCTGTCGGTGCCACCCACTGAGCAAAGGCGGTATCGATCCACCCTGACAATGGGCGGTTTCGACGAGTTTGACCTGAGCGTTCTTGTCATCCGACGCCCATTGCTAGCAAATGGGTATTCCTTCCATTTTGGGTTCCTTCATGCAACGATTTGGGTGGTGGGGTTGCATTCCAAATCCGATAGAGGTTAAAACCATTTTTGTAGTATTTCCCGCGCGCATGATGCACCTAGCCCTCCGTCTGGACATGCAATCACCTCGTATCACTTTAGACGCTTCTCATACGGCCAGCTCGGGAAAGAATACTGGTATCGAGCGTGTCGTACGGAATTTGTCTGCCCATCTACCTGAAGTTGCTTGTGAGCTAGGTCTGCCCGCACCACGCACCGCGACCCATTTTCACGGACGTTTTTATCCGATTGATGCTCCACAGCGGAAATCCTTTGATCGACTGGCTCGTTGGGAAGCCCACGCGACGGAGTTTGTCCCCACTTGGGTTCAATCAGTACCGGTTGGCCTTTCACGTTGCCTGCCGTTTCCGAAATTAAGAAAATGGATATCCCCGGCACCTAGCCATCTGGGGGCTTACAAGCTTCCCCATCACGCTTGTCAGATCGTAGCGCAATATTCGAGGACATTGCGTGGTGATGCCGTGTGTCCATCGTCCAATGAAATTCTGATCATGCCAGATGCCTATTGGACAAAGAGGGATATCTGGGAGACAGCGGCGAAGCATCGAAATGCTGGCACTTACGTGGCGACCATTGTTTACGATCTAATTCCGCTGACACACCCACAGTTTGTGGGGAAGAAACGAACCATTAAGTTTCGAGGGTACTTGGAACAAGTCATACGTCACTCGGATGTCATCATTGCAATCTCTAAAACAGTTGCAGAGGATGTGAATCGCTATATCCAAGAAAATATGGCTGATGAACCAGGCATCTGCAGACGCGTTGAATCTTTTTGCTTGGGAGCTGAGATCAAGCAGCCCACCGGGGAGGTGCGGTCCAAGGTTGAGGCACTTTTTGCGTTCGGGGATTCCTCCAATCCCTACCTCATGGTTGCGAGCTTTGACCCGCGAAAAAATCATGTGCAAGCATTGGACGCGTTCGAAACGCTCTGGCGCAGAGACGCAACGGTTAAGTTATGTTTTGCGGGGCGAGCCGGCGCGTCATGCCGTGAGTTGCTCGACCGCATTCACAACCATCCAAGACTCAATAGCAATTTGTTTGTTTTTCACGACATGAACGATGCTGAACTGCAGGTTGCCTACCGAAACTGCGCAGGGGTTTTGCTACCATCGATGGTCGAAGGCTTCGGACTTCCGATCGTGGAGTCCCTTTGGCACGGTAAAAAGACATTTGCCAGCGATACGCCTATCCATCGCGAAGTGGGTGGTGACAAGTGCGAGTATTTTGCACTTCATTCCCCGGTGGCGTTAGCCGATGCAATCGATGCTTGGGAAGAAGTGCGTTCTCGGCCCGAGGCTCATCTGGATCCGCACCAGCGATTGGATGCAGGCTATCCTGGACCCATGCAGCCGTTTACTTGGGAGCAAAGCGCTTCCCAATTGATCGAGGTCGTACTTCGGAACTACTACAACCACCACTCAGCAGATGTTGTGCAACGGGCAGCCTAGCCCTTCTTTCGATTGGGCGAGCCACGATTTTTCTTGAGACGGACGAGCAACCTAGCAAGCGGTTGCGCCGGGCTGCGGCTCGCTGTAATTTATTAGGATATTCGACCGGTAGGCCCTTCGACAACGCCCGGCGATAATTGAGCGGGCGTATGATCATAACCTTTGGGCTGCACCAGCACAGACTGTCTTAACGTCGAA
>VGZN01000355.1 GCA_016872635.1 Planctomycetota bacterium
TGCCGCCGACGAGTCCATAACGAACCTCCTCTCTATTGCCGAGGATACAAACGCGAAAATCCGAGTGGCGTTGCTTCGCGCGCAATGGTACCGGCTAAGCGGAGAACCCTCACGTATCGAAGGCATCCTCCAGCCCGCGGTCGAACTCGCCCTGAAACAGCCAACCGACACGAGTTCGATCTATGACCTGGCGTTGGCTCTCGACCCAGACAACATGCAACTCAAAAACCACATCGAACGTGGAGGTAACGAGCCAACCCACTCACTTTGGAACGAAATCATCGCCCGGGAGCCTAGCAGTCCTAGGGCAGTCGAAGCCCGTGTAAGACTTGCAAAAGCTCTAATTGCAGAGAATCAATGGGAAACGTCGAAAACACTTCTTGATGACGCAATCTCTCTAAGCCTCCCCACCACCCTGATTTGCCATGCTCGCTTCCTGCGTGGCCAATCCAACGCAGCACTTGGGTTCTTCGAGGATGCCCGCAGTGATTTCCAAGAAGCTCTCGCTGTCATTCAAGGCTTCGAGGGATTGGAACTTGCAATACGATTCGATCTCGCCGAGGTCTTGGTCCGGTTACAGGCCTGGGATCAAGCCATCCCGCACTGGGACTTCCTCAACGCGAAGGGATTGGAAATTGGGGGGCCGAGTCTCCTCGCCGGCCGCGAGGGAGCCAGCAATTCCGAGGAAATAGCTCCTGACGATTTGGCCAAACCCCCGAACCGTCCAACAAAATCATTGCCAGCGTGGATGGCCACCATTTGGCTTCGCCAAGCCGAATTGCAAGCATTGCGCAGAGACTGGCAAGCTGCAGAGGGAATTGTTTATCAAATTCGAGAGCAGTTTCCCGAATGCAAACGCAGGGACGAAGTCGATTATCTCTTAGCGCGGTGTATGGTTTCCAAGGCGAAATTCGATGATGCAAGGCAATTGTTGACTGCGATTGCTAGCGGAGCTCATTCGTCATCCACGGAATTGATAGCCCGATCGTGGTGGATGGTGGGTGAAACTTATTTGATGCAGCGGCGTTTCAGCGATGCATTAAATGCGTACGAACAAGTCCATGGGACCGAAGCAAGTGAGTATTGGCGTTCGGCGGCTCGGATGCAAACGGGGCAGTGTTACGAACTGCTCAGGGATCCAGAGTCTGCAAGAACTGCCTACCAGCAGGTTTTAGAACGCGATCCCCAAGGTGCATTTGGCGTGCAGGCTCGCGAACGCATTTCCTTGCTACCGAATCCCACACAACTTTCCACCGCGCAAACACCCGCGACGCAGACACCTGCGATGCAGAAGACTGTAAGCACCTCGAACGCAAGCACATCGAACGCAGCAACGGTTGGAAACAAGCGATGAAGTTGACGAAGCGTCATTCGATCCGAAATGCATGGAGCCGACTTGGGTTCATCGCGTTCCTATCGATCGCAGTGCTCTTGAACAACGCCGGATCGCTTTGGGCTCAGAACAATCGCTTCACCCCAGGGCAACCAGCGAACGGGTTCGCGAACTCAACACCCAGCGGATTCCAAAATCAAGGCTTCTCAAACGCAAGCAATCCAGCAAACAACTCTCTCAACCCTGGAAACCGGTCTTTCGCCGACCCACGGCTTGCTGCGGTACCGAATCCAGCCATCAATGGAATCAATTCGCTTACCACTGGAAATGTTACCACCTCCACGGGTGGTTTGGCTCCCAATGGCCAATCGGTAACCAGCTCGAAATCCGACACGACTTCAACATCCAACGATGGCAAAATCCCCATCCGAAATCTGTTGCAGATTTTCCATGACGGCGGATTGATGATGTATCCGATCGCCCTTTGCTCATTCGCCTTGATGGTCTTCTCGTTTGAACGATTGATCCATCTCAGGCGCGGTCGCGTGATCCCCCGCCCATTTGTCAATCGACTCATAGAGCAGATTCAAAATCAGCAAGTCGACCGCGACGAGTCGATCGAACTGTGCGAGAAGAATCCGAGCGCCATGGGACATATCATGATCGCCGCCTTGAAACGCTATGGAAAACCCTCGGTGGAAGTGGAACAAGCAGTCTTGGACGCGGGAGAGCGAGAAAGTAATCATCTACGAAAGCATTTGCGGATCCTAAGTGCGATCAGCAACGTAGCACCACTGCTAGGACTTCTCGGTACTGTTCTCGGAATGATTCAGTCGTTTAACGACATTTCCAATTCCCAGGCGATGGGTCGTCCTGAAATGCTCGCCGGGGGTATCAGCCAAGCGTTGCTGACGACCGCAGCAGGTCTGTTAGTAGCAATTCCTGCATATGTGATGCACGTTTACTTTGTTGGTCATATCGATCGACTGATTGTGGAAATGGACACGCATGCCCAACGTCTAATCGATGTGGTTAGCGCCGAGGGCTTGCAAGAAAACGACGTCGGCCGTATCCGTACACGAAGCCGGAAAGCCGCATAGCAAAGCACGCAATGCCCGTAGCGAAATGCCTGAAGGGGCTTGGGCGATAACCAGGTATTGCGTGATGCTAGTGCGGCGGCACTGATTTTGTGATACCAACGAATCACCGCTTTGGATTGGCCGCGCTCCCTTGAAGACCGCAAGGGGGGCGAGGCGAGGAGCCAAATCATGCCATTGAAAACATCGAACACCGAAGAACTTCCGGCGATCAACTTGACCAGCATGATCGATGTCCTGTTCCTGCTGATCATCTTCTTTATGGTCGGTACCCGTTTCACTGAAAACGAGCATCAGATCCAACTGACATTGCCGAAATCATCGTCGCCTACATCGATGGTAGACCGACCTGGTTCCAAAATTGTGACGATGTATGCCGACGGAACGTTGGAACTCGATGGACGCCGTATGGAAATCTCACAAATCACCGCCGCACTCATCCCCGAGGTCCAAAATTATCCCGATCTCAAGGTCCAGTTCCGACCTGACGTCGGTGCTAATATCGGTCAAGCATCCCAAGTGATGGAGGCTATCAGCCGCGCGGGTGTTCGGGATCTAGGCTGGACCACAACCGCCTCTAGGATGCCTAGCTCATCCATTCGGTGATTTCCATGCTGCCACTGGCGTCTTTCGATGTGCAATCCAACAGCCGTGGATGGGCGATCTTTTTAGGGGTTGTATTCGCTGCCATCGCGATCAGTTTGCTCGTCGCATCGTGGACCCGTTGGGGGCAATCCAAACCACTCGCCAAATGTGTCGGCATCGCAATGCTTGCCCATATTTGGCTACTACTCTACGCCTATGGGACGCGGATTGTTTCCACTGGGTTAGGACCGGGCACCAAGGGAGGCGTTGCCACTGCCCCTTTCTACCCGGCGAATATTGCATGGGACCCGAGTAATTCCTCACCGCAGTCCTCTCTGTCGAGTTCCATGGACCTCAGTCGCGACTCCGATCCTCTTGAGGAGGCAGCGTCGGCAAACGGGGAGCCAAGTGCATCCGAATCAGACATCCCGCAAGCCAATCCGTGGGAGTCCCCATTGGAGACACCATGGAACGGATCCGAGCGTGAGTTGGCAGAGCAAGCGATGGAGACGATGGATCTGAATCCCGATCCCCAAACCCTAACGTCGATCGACTTACCCCAACTCCGGAGCGATTCCGCGAGTGCAACGATGGGATCACTCATCGCCGACCTCGATTTAGAGGTACCGCAATCGGAACGCTCGCAAGACGAAATCCTGAGTCTCGCAAACCTCCCTGTCGATCCGGCCCAAGTTCCACCTTCGCCCCCTGCAGCGACCGAAGTACCTTCAACCACGACGGGCGATGAAACGAGTTCATCCGCAGCTATAAACCCGTCGGGAGCTGTAAACCCGTCCGGATCCATATCGACCGCCATTGGTTCGAGTGCGACGTCGCCTTCGGGAGCACTGTCACCTATTCCCCCAGCCTACCAAATGCGATTGTCTCCCGCTCGGATACAGTTCGCGTATCAGAACGGTGGGGACAGCACCACCGAATATGCGGTAGAACAAGCCCTCCTGTGGCTTGCCAAAAACCAATCCCCTGACGGGTCGTGGAATGCCGCCGCGCATGGAGCGGGAAGTAGCGATGGCAACCAACTCTCGAGTGAGGAAGGCCGCTATCGATCCAACGCTGGGGTGCGTGCGAACACTGCGATGACAGGTCTCGCGCTAATGGCTTTTCTCGGAGCCGGCCATACCCACCAACAAGGTCCCTATGTCGATACGGTGAAACGCGGGTTACAGTACCTGATGTCCCAGCAATTTCCGTCAGGGGATCTTTCGGGACGCGACCAAGTTGGGATGGATCCCTCGGTTCGGTACGCTCGCATGTACAGCCATGCAATTGCTACACTCGCGGTGAGCGAGGCCTATGCGATGACAAATGACGCTGGGCTATTACCGATCGTTCAAAACGGAGCTCGTTACAGCGGTAGTGCGATGAACCCTCGTACAGGCGGATGGCGATACGATTTCTCAAGCGATGACCCAGGAGACACCAGCCAATTCGGCTGGCAAGCCATGGTGCTTCATAGCGCCTCCTCAAGCCATGCAGTGGTACTGGCTGGAAATACTCGGATCGCTATGCAGCGATTTCTGGATTCCGTGAGCACCGGGCGTTTCGGTGGATTAGCGGTCTACCGCAACGTGACCCCAGGTGTCTCGCCCAACGCGGGCGGTGCAACACCGGCAATGACTGCCGAAGCCAATGCGATACGCTACCTGCTCGAATTACCTGTCTCCCCACAAGCTGCTCAAGAGGCGCGTGACCTCATGCTCGCCAATCTTCCAGGTCAGGGGAGCGAAAACCTCTACTACTGGTACTATGCAACGTTGGCGATGTATCAAATGCGAGGACGCTCGGAACATGTAGCGAACTCCGCATTCGCCAATTCCGGTGAACTCGCATGGCAGCGATGGAACGATTCGATGAAACGGGTTTTGTGCACAACTCAAATAAACACAGGCCAACATGCCGGATCATGGAACCCAACGTGTGTTTGGGGATCCTACGGAGGACGCGTCTATTCCACGGCGTTTTCATGCATGTGCTTGGAGGTATACTATCGATACTTGCCAGTCTACGCGAATCCAAGCGTCGCGAGTCCGCCCGATCTGCGAAATCGCAAGTGAGCATAATCAACCATCCGCCCCATCTCCGAGCGATACGTAGCAACGCACAGTATCATCGGTCACTAGAGGATACTGGGAATACCATCGATGCCTTCCAAATTCCTCACCGCTAAATGGCATCACCTGATCATGGCGAATTATCAGGTGGATCCGAAAATGCTGCTTACCCTGGTGCCGCCTGGCACCGAACTCGATTCGTGGAACGGTAAGCACTTTGTCAGTGTGGTCGGCTTTCAATTTCTGAACACGCGAGTCCTCGGATTGCCAATCCCCTGGCATCGAAATTTCGAAGAGGTGAATCTACGGTTTTATGTCCGACGAACTGTCGGTAACGAAGTTCGTCGCGGTGTGGTCTTTATCCGCGAGATCGTTCCTAAATGGGCCATCGCATGGGTGGCGAATACCGTCTACAACGAACGGTATTCAGCGATGCCGATGGCATCGTCCGACCGAGTAGTCACCGACTCTGAACCATCGGAACGGAGCGAGGTCCCTCGAGAGATCGCCTACCGTTGGCGTACAAAGCAGAAGAGTTCCAAGAGCTTTCGCTGGAACGGGATCTCAGCAACGACATGCGGTCAACCAACTGTTCCTGGACAGAATA